>JAYWMS010000351.1:0-1874 GCA_035873215.1 Nitrospirota bacterium
CTCTTCCGATCTCACCGTATTTTCCGACTGCGCATACTGATCTGACGTCGAAACTCCTTTCACTACCTTTTTTCCACACCCTGCAACCAACACCACCAAACATAGCAATGCCATCAATTGCCACATCGTCTTCCTCACTCGATTCATTTGAGCCCCCTTTATGGTTGATGACGTAAAACTAATTCACAAAAATCATAACAACATAGCCTAACTGATCAATTATGCATGGCCTATTGTCAATAATGCGTAGCATGATGCAATAACTAGACCAACTGACAGGAATCAATCACTGAAGGAAGGGGTGGTCATTAATGAAGTCATTCAAGGAAGTCACACAAGCCCATAAAGACATTGATTCATTCTTCACAGGATAACAAGGACCTCATACCCAATAACCATGGGTACTTTTTCAGTTTCACTAGGATCAACACAACACCTATTTGCCTGCAACAAACCGGTTGTGTATTAAAAACACACCCTATTCCTGCAGGCGTATTTATTGAAAATTTTATTGATTGGAGTAAAAAGACAACACCGAGTAGGGAAAACCAGACTGGTGCATTTTCCCTACACTCGTTGCAAAAACCCAACGAGAGATGCTCTCAGGAACCTTAGAACTCGGAAGCCCACCAGCCGCGTAATGCTGTCGTCATTTCCTGAACAGGCAAGGGTCGCGCGATCAAATACCCCTGCATGCAATGACAATCAAGCTCACGCAAGTATGAGGATTGCGCGGCCGATTCGACCCCTTTTGCCACGATGGGAATATCGAATCTCGCAGCATAAGAGAGACTAGACTTCAATATCCTCACCGCATCAGGATCACCTGGAATACCACACGTAACGGAGGAGGCAAGTTTCAACCCGTGAAATAAACATTCGTCAAGGAGATGACCAAGCAATTCATCTGAATCCACATCATCTAATATGCAGACCACTCCCAAGTTAGTTAATCCTTGGACCAACTGTTGGGCGATATCGGCATGACGAAGGACTTGTGCGTAGGAAAATGTGATCTTGAGGTGTTCCGCCAGGCATTCGGAATCACCTAATGCCTGCTCCACTTCGGTCAGAATGGAATCAGCAGTGCCTTGCCCGAAGGAATATTTCACGAGCATGGGTCCTCCTGCTAGACCCTCCGTTCCCCAGATTCGACCTTGCTGAAGTGCCGACCTGAGAACCCAGTATTGGATCTGTCCCATCACCTCAAGCCCTTCAGCCAGCGACATGAATTGTGAGGGAAACACTAAACCCAGCTCCTCATGATGCCACCGAATTAAAGCTTCCATCCCCAGGATCTGGCCAGTCCGCAGATCCACTTCAGGCTGGTAGTGCAGCACAAACTCTGAGTGGGATAAGGCACGCCTCAAACCTTTTTCTAGCATCAATCGCTCAAAGGCCTGCGCGTTCAATTCATCCGAAACAAATTGATAACAATTCCCGCCCTTCTCCTTAGCTCGATACATCCCGCGATCAGCACGGGTCAGCAACACATCCGGATCCATCCCATCGACTGGGTACAGCGCAATCCCAATGCTCGCGCTCGTGGCCACAGAGAGATCCCCCAATAGCAATCGTTCCGACACGGCATCTAAGACCTTTTGGGCGACATGCCCCGAATCTTGGCCTCGCTCTAAGTCTTGGAGAATAATGGCGAACTCATCCCCACTTAACCGAGCCACCGTATCAGTCTCCCGCACGCACCGAGTCAATCGCTGAGCCACCCTGCGTAACAGCTCGTCACCGCAATCATGGCCAAGTCCATCATTAATGGATTTGAAGCGATCCAGATCTAAAAACATCACGGCCACGGTATGGCCATAGCGACGCGCCTGCGCCAACGCCTGTCTTAAGCGATCATGAAACATCACTCG
>JAYWMS010000369.1:0-8412 GCA_035873215.1 Nitrospirota bacterium
AACGAACCTTTTTGAACCACTCCTGAAGAGAGTTTCGCAGCCCCCGAATTTGTCTTTGTTCCGTAGGGAACCCGTAGGGCTGCGCACGGGCGCAAATGGTTTTGGCCCCTTTTACCGAAACAAAAGGGGCTCGTCGGCGGGGGCGAAACCCCGCAAATAAGTTTTCTCCTAAATAAAGATCCTGTAGAATGCTGATGAGGTATTCAGAGAAAAGAAATGAGGGAAAATTTCCCTTTGTCCAATTTTTTTTCAAAGAGGGGCCCCCAATGGCAACCCCGTATTGCAGTTAAATTCGGGGTACAGCAGGCTTAAAAAACAACGCGGACAGCGGAGGTAGGGTAATCACCATTGAATGCGGCTGTCCATGCCACGGCACATCCTCCGCAATTGTTGCTCCTTGATTTCCTACATTACTCCCGCCATACACCTCCGCATCGCTATTGATCAATTCCTTATATTTCCCCAGAGAGGGAACACCAACCCGATGGTCATACCGTGGCACTGGCGTAAAATTAAACACACAGACAATGATATCCGACTGATCTTTGGCTTTCCGCATGTAGGACAAGGTTGATTGCTCGCTATCGTGCAGGTCGATCCACTGAAACCCCGTCCAGTCGAAATCCACTTCATGCAACGCGGGTTCTTGCACGTATAAACGATTCAGATCAGCAACATATTGCTGTAAACCTCGATGTGACTCAAAGCCCGCCAGATGCCACTGGAGGCTGTCTTCATGATTCCATTCGAACCATTGTCCAAATTCGCCCCCCATGAACAGCATCTTCTTTCCTGGATGAGACCACATATGCCCATACATCGCGCGTAGGTTCGCAAAGCGCTGCCAGTGATCGCCTGGCATTTTGTCCAACAAAGATTTTTTGCCATGCACGACTTCGTCATGGGAGAGGACCAGGAGAAAGTTCTCCGTAAAGGCATACACCAATCCAAACGTGACTTTGTTTTGATGATATTTGCGGTGAATCGGTTCTAAACTGAAATACTCCAGCGTATCGTGCATCCACCCCATGTTCCATTTGAACGTGAATCCTAACCCTCCTACATATGCCGGCCGTGACACCCCTGGCCAGGCCGTTGATTCTTCAGCCAACATCATGATGCCCGGGTATTCTTCATGCACTACGGTATTGAGTTCTTTGAGAAATTCCACTGCCCCTAGATTTTCGTTACCGCCATAATGATTCGGGACCCATTGCCCTTTAGGCCGAGCGTAATCCAAATACAACATCGATGCCACCGCATCCACCCGTAGACCATCAATGTGGTAGCGATCAAACCAGATAAGTGCGCTGTTGATGAGAAAATTGCGGACCTCGGTTCGGCTATAATTGAAAATTCGGCTCTTCCATTCAGGATGGTACCCCATGCGCGGATCGGAGTGATCATACAAATGTGTCCCGTCAAACAATGCCAGCCCATGAGCATCGTCTGGGAAGTGGGCAGGCGCCCAATCCAAAATGACGCCGAGGCCTTCCTGATGGCATTGATCGACAAAGGCCATAAAATCTTCGGCCGGTCCAAATCGGCTGGTCGGGGCAAAGTAGCCTGTTGATTGATACCCCCATGACCCATCAAACGGATGTTCCGCGACGGGCATCAACTCAATATGCGTAAATCCCATATATTTGACATACGGGATCAACTGCTCAGCTAATTCCAGGTAGGTCAACCAGCGATTCCCTTCTTCCTGCACACGCCGCCATGACCCCAAGTGCACTTCATAGATCGATATTGGTAAGGCCAACACATCTCGATTTTGACGGGCTATCATCCATTTTGAATCACGCCATCGATACCCCGACAAATCTCGGGCGACCGAAGCCGTTTTCGGACGTAGCTCGGCCTGAGCCGCATAAGGATCGGCTTTGAGCAAGAGGACAGCGCTATCCTTTGGACGAATCTCATACTTGTAGTGTTCCCCATCACCGAGGTCCGGCACAAATAATTCCCACACGCCGGTCCCCCCTCTGGTTTGCATTGGATGCTGACGACCATCCCACCCATTGAAATCACCTACCACGCTGACCCGTCTCGCATTGGGAGCCCAAACCGTAAAATGAATGCCTTGGACCCCGTTTTGGGTTCTGACATGCGCTCCAAACTTTTCATAGGCCCGATAGAGTTTCCCCTCACCAAACAAGTGAAGGTCGTATTCGCTTAACAGGGGTGGAAACGCATAGGGATCATGACGCTCAACGGTTTCACCTTGGGTGTGCGTGACCCGCAAGCGGTATCCGGAGGATATAATCTGTGCAGGTCCCTTTGCTTCATACACCCCGGCTGGGTTCACCATCTGCATGGGAAGAGGAGCAACGTTGCTATCCTTCGGAACCACTGTAATACCGGTCGCATCAGGACAAAATGCACGGATCACCACATCCTTGCCTTGTCCTGTTTCCTCGTGCGGTCCCAGCACTGAAAACGGGTCCCACAACTCGGCGCGAATCAGTTGATCGATTTTCTCCATCTCTACAGACATATGCAATCACCCAGGACTTTGTTATATACTCAAGGTCACGTAAAAATGGGCCTGTTGAATATCTCTTTCACATGGCAAATACATGCCCTAGACGAGATCGATATCAGCAGCCGACGGGAATGGTCAAAAAAGCATACCCTGAGTCTTTCCGAAGGGTCCGTCCAACAAGGCCGCAGCCAGTTTGACGCGCGGAGCGTACTCCCAATACGTGAGCGCGAACGCCGCGAAGAGCGGCAAGTCTGTGAGCCCGAAGGTCAGGCAAACTGGCGAGAACGCCGCTGGCGGCCCCTTCGACAGGGCTCAGGACATGTTTTTTTGACATTCCCAGAATCATTGTTTGGGAAACTCTTGTTGGCCTATGCCTGTCTCATTGCTCGCGGCATTGCTCATCGTCGTCATTGCCGTTGCGTTTTCACTCCAGAACGCCCAACATCCCCTAACCCTTCAGTTTTTAGGATGGACGTATGAAGGATCTCTGGTCCTCGTCCTTTTGTCAACGCTCTGCCTCGGCATCCTGATTCAATTTTTGGCGACTATGCCGATTCGATTTCGAAAATCGCGACAGATCACACAATTAGAAAAACGTATTTCCGAATTAGAACGCGCTCTGGGGGAGAAGACCAAACCACCAACACATTGACATGGCCCACTGCTTGTTATACCCCTTAGAATGCGAACCTGTCCTCATTTGATGAAGAGGCCCAGCCATGGTTGAACGCACCCATCAACGTGTCCTGGCCATGATTATGGCCGGCGGCAAGGGCGAACGTCTTATGCCCTTGACCGAACAACGCAGCAAACCGTCGGTTCCTTTTGCCGGCACCTATCGAATTGTCGATTTTGTCCTGAGTAATTTTTTGAACTCCGGCATTCTGGCGATGTATGTGCTCGTGCAATATCGCTCACAATCTCTCATTGAGCATCTCCGCCGCGCTTGGCGAAGCGGCGGACCAAACCGCCAGACATTCATCACGGTGGTTCCCCCTCAGATGAAGGGAGGAGGGAAATGGTATGAGGGAACAGCCGATGCCGTCTACCATAATCTCAATCTGATACAGGATTTCGCCCCAAACCTCGTCCTGGTCTTTGGCGCCGACCATATTTATCGCATGGACCTCAGGCAGATGATTCAATTTCATCTGGACACTCATGCTGAATGCACGGTGGCAGCGCTTCCCGTTCCCCTAAAAGACGCCAAAGGATTTGGCATTATCACAGCTAATCGTGAACATGTCATCACCGGCTTTGATGAAAAGCCCCGGGCTCCCAAACCCATGCCTGACAACCCCAAGATGGCCTATTCATCCATGGGCAACTATATTTTTAATGTTGACACGCTCATGAAGGCGTTGGAACATGATGCCAAAGGCACGGGGTCCCATGACTTTGGGAAAGACATCATCCCTTCCCTTATCAGCAACCACCGGGTCATGGCCTATAATTTCTTAGACAATGTGGTGCCAGGTATCCACCGTTATGAAGAGTGGGGCTATTGGCGAGATGTCGGTACCATGGAAGCGTATTGGCAAGCCCACATGGATATTTTAGGGGAAACGCCGACTATGGATTTACGAAATGTGAAATGGCCGATCATGACGGATACTTCCGGCGAACCCAGCGCCAGTATTATCCGCTCACAGATTGATGATTCCATGGTGGGGCAAGGTAGTTTCGTGGTGGATGCCAATATTCGCCGTTCCGTAATCGGACGAAATGTGAAAATTGGCGAAGGCGCGGACATTGAGGAATGCGTGATCCTCGATGGGACCAAGATTGGTGCCAAGGCTCGTCTGCGGCGTGTCATAGCCGATCGTTTTAATCTGATTCCTCCTGGAACTGAATTGGGCTTCGGTCAACCACCAAATCCTAGCCTTCGATCCGTCATTGAAAAGTCAGGACTGATCGTCCTTCCTCGAGGACATTCGTATGGAGGTCGAGCCGTCCCCTCTATAATCAGCTCATAATCCGACTCATCTCTACTCTGTAACACATCCGCTCACTTTCTCATTCGTATCGGAGAGCGAGAAGACTCGGGCCCACACTCCGATTTAAGGCAACCACACAATCAGAAGGTCCATGCGGCACCCAATCTCCACATATCGGCTCCAATTCACACCATCCTTTTCATTTCGCGACGCGACCCGAATCATCCCCTACCTTCATAGCCTCGGCATTACCGATTGTTATACCTCACCGTATTTGAAAGCATCGCCCGGCAGCTCACATGGATACGATGTCGTAGATCCCACTCAACTCAATCCTGAACTCGGGACACCTGAAGACTACCAAGCATTTGTCGAGACATTGTCCAGTCACAACATGGGACAAGTTCTGGACATTGTCCCGAACCATATGAGCATTGCGGGACCTTGGAATACCTGGTGGCAGGATATCCTGGAAAACGGCCCAAGTTCACAATTCGCAGATTTTTTTGACATTAATTGGCATCCGGTTAAGGCTGAACTCCATAACAAAGTGCTGTTACCCATTTTGGGAGATCAGTACGGGGTCGTCCTGGAGAACGGGGAAATCACACTGTCTCATCAAGAGGGACAGTTCTTCATTCACTACTATGAGAACTCGCTTCCCGTTGATCCTTCCTCCTGGATCATCATTCTCCAACACCGCATCGAGACGCTGGTTGCATCAAACGATCCCTCAGATCCCCACGTCCAAGAATTACAAAGCATCATTACTGCCCTGATCAATTTGCCCAGCCGAAATGATTCGAATGCCGAATCCATCACCGAACGCAGCCGAGAGAAAGAAGTCATTAAGCGAAGGCTTTCTACTTTAATCCAGGACAGCCCACTCATCGCCGATTTCCTTCAAGCCAATCTTCAACAATTTAATGGGGAGAAGGAGAATCCACAAACTTTTGATTTGTTAGATGAACTCCTCAGCGCACAAGTCTATCGTCTGGCGTTCTGGCAGGTAGCCTCTGAAGAAATCAATTATCGTCGTTTCTTCGACATTAATGATTTGGCAGCGATTCGAATCGAAGAAGCCACCGTTTTCCAAACGGTCCACCAATTCATTTTCTCCCTCATTGAATCAGGCTCTGTTTCAGGACTTCGCATTGACCACGTCGATGGACTCTATGATCCGCGTGCGTATCTCCAGAACTGGCAGACCTGGGCCCAACATGCTTTGCAAATTCGAGCAGATGACAAAGGACGAGCCTTATTCATCGTGGTGGAAAAGATTTTGGGACGAGGGGAAACGCTTTCGAATGATTGGCCTGTCCATGGCACAACAGGCTATGAATTCCTCAGCTTGCTGAATAACCTGTTCATTGATTCGTCAAGTAAACGCATTCTAGACAGCTTTTACATGCGGTTTACTCACAATGACGATTCAGTGGATGAGCAAGTGTATGAGTGCAAGGCCATCATTGCCGACAGCTCCATGGCGAGCGAGCTGAATACGCTAGGACATCAGCTAAACCGTTTGTCTGAAAAATATCGACGATCGCGCGATTTCACGCTCCATAGCTTGATTCACGCTTTGCACGAAATTATCGCATGTTTCCCTGTCTATCGCACCTACGTGACCCCCGATCCCGACGAACCAATTACCGACCGCGACCGCGCCTATATTCGGCTTGCTGTCACACAAGCCAAACGCAAAAACCCGACCACCAATGCGCAGGTATTTGATTTTATCCAAGACTTTTTGTTGAAGACGCCGACCGAAGGTTCACCGTTAACCTGGGCCACCGTTCACCCGTTCGTGATGAGATTTCAACAACTCACGAGTCCCGTCATGGCCAAGGGTGTCGAGGACACCGCCTTTTATCGTTACAACCGATTAGTGTCTTTAAATGACGTCGGCGGAGAACCTTCACAATTTGGCATTCCCATGCCTGTTTTTCATGAGCGGATGCGGGACCGTCAACAGCACTGGCCACGTAGCCTCTCCGCCACATCGACCCACGATACCAAGCGCAGTGAAGATGTTCGCGCCCGCATTAACGTATTGTCTGAAATCCCGAAGGAGTGGAAAGCATCCGTTTCCCGATGGCATCGGCTGAACCGGAAAAAACGAGTACGAGTGGATGACCTGTATGTCCCGAGTCGAAACGAAGAGTATTTGCTCTATCAAACACTTGTCGGAGCTTGGCCCTTTGCCGCCTTGGATTCTCCTGACTACGTGGATTTTATTCAGCGTATTCAAGAGTACATGCTGAAGGCATTACGGGAGGCTAAGATCCATTCAAGCTGGATTAGCCCTCATGAAGCCTACGAACGGGCCATGAGTACATTCGTAACTAAAATACTTTCTCCTATTTTACCTCACCCTTTTTTAGATGACTTTCTTCAGTTCCAAACCAAAATTTCCGCCTACGGCATGTATAACTCGCTAGCTCAGGTCGTGATCAAAACCACAGCTCCAGGTATCCCTGATTTTTATCAAGGAACGGAATTATGGGATTTTACTCTTGTCGATCCCGATAATCGCCGTCCGGTTGACTATAGCCAAAGAATAGCTATGATTGAAGAATTGAAACCTTTCGACATTCAGCCATCAGGAGGATTTCTGGAAGATCTCCTAGCGTCATACACTGACGGACGCATCAAGCTCTACCTCACGCAACGACTACTCCATTACCGGCGAACTCATTCCACTCTTTTCCTCCAGGGTTCCTATGATCCTCTCGAGACGCTTGGAACCCGACAACACCATCTGTGTGCCTATCAAAGAGCCTGGGAGGGAAAATCCGTCATAAGTCTCGCACCAAGACTCATACACCAACTCCTACCCGACCCTTCCAAGCATGCACTTGGTAAAGCCGTGTGGGATGATACGATGGTTGTCCTACCCCAATCCGATAGGGGAACGACTTACCTCAATATCTTGACAAATGCTCCAGTCAATTCCATTCTTGTGAATCAACAACCGATGATACCGGTAGCGGAAATTTTTACGGATTTACCTGTAGCCCTTATGGAGCCCTTACCATGAGAAACTTTTCAGATTCGCATGCCACGCCTCCCACAGGCGCTGAACCCGAACAGGCTCAAGCAGAAGAGGCGTTGGGATGGGAAGGACATGTCAATGTTCCAACCGAGTCCCCTATTCTCACCAAATTACTCCAAAATTGGCCGGAACTTCGGACAGGCCTCGCGTTCAGCATGGTGTTTGTCGTGGGAGCGTTAGTCGGCGGGAGTCTCGCGCTTCTGGTGGGCTGTCAAAAATCGAAAACCCAATAGTCACTTTCACATATTATCAAGGAGATTGATGATGGACTCTGACACAAATTCCAACGATTCCTGCTGGGTCACAACTTTTGTCTTTATTTGGGGATTCGTTTTAGGTGCGGGAGCCGCTATCCTCATCGCGCCAGAACCCGGCACGGCTCTACGAGAACGATTAGCCCGAGGGGCTAAAACAGCTCAAGAGGAATTTTCCGAAGTGGCAGGAGAAACCAAAGAAGCGTTCCGTTCGCTCTCGCAAGACACTCAGCGTACGGTGAAGCATGCAGCATCTCGACTCAACACAGCTCTCGAAAGCACAAAGCAAGCACTCTCCACTGAGCCTCCTAACCCAGGACAATCAGATATCTAACCTTCGCCCGCCGAAAAAGGTGTCTATCTCGTGTTCCAGCTTGGGTGAATTGAATGGAAATGTCGAAAAGGGGGGTCAGCTGCGTTCTGAGCCTTTGGTCGTACTCAGATACTGTCCGTACGCTCTGCCCGCCACAGCCTTGCTGCCCTGCCGAGTGGGCTCTTTTGAACATCTTCTGTTTCTTTTAAGGTTCATCATGATTTAAAGGTGCACGTTGTATTGAAAATATTCAATTATTTACCAGTCTCTGATTCTATGATCCCGCATCCTGTGTCACCTCCGAGGTGACCACTTCCTCTGCTGTCGGACTCCAGGTATGATCCGCTTCAACCGCTTCCAGAAGT
>JAYWMS010000414.1:0-19270 GCA_035873215.1 Nitrospirota bacterium
ATTTGGCGAATGTCATTGCAGTCCCACTCGTTCTTGGCCTCGGTATCGCGTTTGGTATTTATCTCGTTCTACGAAAGCGAGAGGGGGACACGATGGTGAAGGTGATGAGAGGGAGTACATCAAAAGCCGTGTTTTTTAGTGCATTGACGACCATGGCTTCATTCGGGTCGTTAAGCTTCTCCCAACATCAAGGCATGGCCAGTTTGGGGATTTTACTAGTGATCAGTCTGACGTTGGCACTTGGGTGTGCCCTTCTCGTGTTACCAGCCATCATGGCTGAGTTGGAACAGCGGGGTTGGTGGTTGGATATTAAAGGATCCACATAGTACGGGTATTGTCGAGGGATAAAATTTCAAAGGGGCAGGATTAAAAAGCGTTCATCATCGGACGGAGGCAGTTATAGGTAAGGGGGCAGGAGGAGAAACCGGGTCGATAAGATCTTCCTGGCCATCGGTTTGATCAGATTGAAGAACTTCTGCTTTTTGTGCAGAGTGAGGGACCTGGTCTTCTGGTTTAGAAGATCCGGGTTGAGTTTCAGACACTAATTCATCCTCGAATTCAAGATCCGCAAAGGTTTCCTCAGGAAACAGATCATCTTCAATCGGTGGGTCACCATCGAAGATCAAAAACTTTCGGTGCTGCAGATACGCCTCACGGGTGAAGAGGTAGGGCTCGACTGCTGCGTTATTTCGAAATTTTATGGCCTCATCAAAGCGAGACCGCTTATCAATAAATCCTAGAAGTGCCACCGGTACGGCTATGGGGTTGCTCACATAGAATAAAATGTTGGTGACCGTACTGACCCCAAGGTCAGGGGCATCCCGAACCGTATTGGGGCCCAGAAACGGTAGAACGAGATATGACCCCTCTCCTACACCCCAAACGCCTAGGGTTTGCCCAAAATCCTCATTGTGTTTTTCCAGCCCAAGCGGTGTGGCATGGTCCCAGATGCCGAATAGTCCAAAGGTACTGTTGACAAGGAATCGTCCTGAGTCCGAGAGTCCCTGCTGGCCCTTCCCTTGTAGGAAATCGTTCAAGATGACGTTGAGATAGGCGACGTTGTCGAAGAAATTCGACACGCTATGGCGAATGGGTGCTGGAGTATAGTCAATATATGTTTCGGCGATCGGCTCGGCAAAGTTCCTGTCGATAAAATCGTTCATCGTATAGATAGGGCGATTGATGGTCTCGATGGTATCGAGAGATTCCGTCTGGACGGTCGATGCGTTGAGGTTTGAGCAGGCGGTGGAGAAACCCAATCCAAGGAGCAAAAGCCCCAGGGGTATGTAGCGTTTGATAGGTGTCTGTAGAAGGCTCATGGCATCGTATCGATGATGGTAAAACCCAATTCTAACAATATCGAGATTCTATCAGGAATACGTATTATTGTCCATTTGCATTTTTGTCAATCTGCGATTGCAATGTACGCAAAAGCTCTTGAAAACCATCATTTTTCTTGAGGATCCCGCCGTATTCTGCACGCTTGAGTGCAAGATCACTGACGCCATTGACCGTGATGTTGAGGATTTTCCATTTCTTCGAGACTCTGTGCAACATATACAGAAAACGAATCTCTTCGCCGTCCGATTTCGTGAAGCGGGTATCCACCAACTTACGCTTACCCCGTCGCATGTCTTTTTCGGAAATGATGGTAAACGTTTCCCCGTCAAAACTGTTAAATCGACTCGCGTACATGGATACACTCAGGTCCTTAAAGATTTTGGTGAACGCTTTTTGTTGATCGGGTGAAAGCGTCTTCCAGTATTTGCCAGTGATTACTCTTGATATCAACCGAAAGTCATGAGCTTGGGCAATGATGGAGCCGAGTTGGGTGACGCGTTCTTGGTAACCTTGGCGATCCCCTGTTTTCATACTTTGTATTAGAGCTGCTTGCAGATGGGAAACCGCGTCCGTGGCTCCTCCCGCATAAGACGAGGGGGTCATGATCAGTGACAGAAGAAGAACGAGCGCCATGCTAGTTTTGAATACGTGTTGAAGCATTGAGGGTATTATACCAAACCTACTAATCATCGGGTGGACAAACCAGATTACCGTATAAGAAGGATGTTGTCTAACCAGGTATCGCGGGTGTTACATCTACACAAAAAGGTCGAGTAATTGGGGTGCTGGGTTGGTCGGAGTAAACTTGGAAGAAGTGGCATCCTGGATTCGGTCGGTTCTCTCCTGTTGCATTTCTTGGCGAGCTTGGGCTTCTAAGCGTGTGGCTTGAGTGGCCACGGATCGGTCCTGTGCTGACGGGTTGGCAGGGGCAAGTGCTGCTGCTCGAATACGCTGGGCTTTTTGAATCGTCGCTTGAGGATCACCAGCAACCGCAGAGGTGTCGATATTGACTTCACCTCCAACCGCATAGAGTCGGCCATCGGTCCCACGCTGATAGGTGAATTGCGGGCCACCTGTGGTAAGTGAGCCTGCGGCAGCGGAATGTGCCGCTTCGTGGGCACGAACCTCACGATCACGGGCTTTGAGTTCCGCCAGATCGGGATCATGTCCTGAGAGCTCCACCAAATCCGAAATCTTTTGGTCGAGGGAATGCGGGTCTTCTGGTCGTTTACCATCCGGCGAGGACGATTGATGAACAGATGTCGTGGATGCTGGACGAGTTGACGTGCTTTGAAGAGGTGGTGACGGGGAGAGTGCTGTGGTGTCGGCGAGTAAATGCATGGAATCCCTAGCAAGAATTCATGTTGCGCAGTGGATATGAAATGTATCGGAACTGCTGGTGCGGGACTAAAGAATTGGGAAAGCAGTCAGGTCTAGTAACCTTTGAGATAAGGCTATGCATCATCATCGGGGATGTGTATGGCTCGGCGACACGAAGATGTTCTGCAATGGTTGGTTCAGAGGGGTTGAAACAATCTTGCGCACAGTAATGAGGAGAATCGAATTTATTTGGTTTTTGAAGATGAGAAGTGGAGTTCCTTCGCAATGAGTTGGTCCCCGTCTTTCATGGTTTCAGCAATCACACGATTCCCAACTTCAGGTCGAATCCCTTTGGCCGTGATCCCATTACGATCAAGAATTGTTTCTGAGTTGATGGCGACAGTGACCATTTTCCCTTTGGTGGTCTTGACCACGATATGATCTTGTGCTGTTTCCGTTACCGTTCCCATGACATGTTTGGCACTGCCATGTGCGAGCAATAAGGAGGGAGTCATGAGAAGGAGATAGACAAAAGCGACTATTAAGTATCGTTTCATGAGGCAATTCCTTGTGACAGTTAATGATGATGCTCGGTCTGAGGCTCGACATCCTCTCCAGCCAGAAATCGGTCCATTGCTTCCTGCTCGGCACGTTCTTCCGAAGTCATTGGGTTGAAGGTTTTCATTTCGGTGATTTCCTCCGGTGTAATTTTTGGAAGATGCCGGATGAAATGAACCAATTTCCAACTTTCAATATCTTTTTTGGGGTCTTTCCCTCCCCACGCGGGCATGCCCGTTAACCGAATGCCAAAATGGATGACGTAGAATAACTCGCCGTCGGATAGGGATTGTACATACTCGCTACGAAGATCGGGGACCGGCGGATTGAAATTGGGACCCATCTTGGTCTTCCCGCTGCCATCGTTGGCGTGGCAGGTTGCGCAATGATCGGCAAAGTGATGACGAGCATCGGCGACCACGTCAGGTGAAAAAGGGATAGGATTTGCAGCGTCACTCCACTCGGTGGGCGTGGCCAAGTGCCGCGCCAATCTGGCCAACTTGATTTCGAGTTCAGAGGGCTGTTGTTTGGCACTAAAAGCCCCTGGTAAGAACAGGAGGGTCAGGGCGACCATACCTACCACCAGCACCAAGCCAACTATCCGCCATTTTTTCATGCGCGCCTACCGTTAAGAAAGAAATGCAGCTATCGATGAGATGATATCAGCATGAAGGGTAATACGCGTGGTAGGAGTAAGTCAAAGTGGAAATGTTCGTGCGTAACTGTCCCAAGTTTTCGTGAGTCCTCCTAAAAATATGGGTGTGGTGCCCGATCAGCCTGATACAGAAAAATTTCTCATACCCATCCACGGTGTTTCATGAGTTGCCAGCTACTCATGAAACACCACACTGACTTAATTAACGAGAGTCTTCGGGATCAAACCTTACAAAGTCATTTCTGTGGATTTCGCACAATGTCGAAAATGATTGATCGAATGTTGGGGGCTGGTCTTCGTCAACCCCGCGAAATGATCCTCCAGGTCTCGTTTTCCTTATGCCTCCGAACCAAACAAGTTGAAGAAGTGTGTGATGCCGAAAATAAAGCTCGTATCCTGTGCAAGGTTATTGTTGAAGTCTCGCACCATGGGAATCTGCATATTGACGTATGCAGATGTCCTTGGAATATATGGGATGTTTTGTATCGTGATCCCGGGAGTAAACATGAGGGTCGTTGATCCCGTAGTTGGGACCCGTCGATCTGTAATGGCTGAGTCAACTGTTCCACCTTCATGAATCCTTAAAGACGAACTAAAATTGTCATGAACTAGATAACGCCAGTTGACCTGTCCAGTCAGGACTAGATATGTCCAAGCTTGCCAATTTAATCCGGCACCAAGGATATATTCATCGCCGAATTGATATCCAGCGTTGTTTCTAAATGTGTGCCGATAGGATACGGAAGCGAATTGGCTTAACACTTGTGGAATAATTTGATGTGTCTGATAAACCGAACCAATGAGGCCGACATTTCCTCGGCCAATTTGAAGTGAGGCTTCTTGTGTTGATTGGGTATTATCGGTCTTCGACATGGTTTTTCCCGTAGGAAGTTCTACGCCAAATCCCAAAACGATCATATTTGCTAGTGATGATAAGATATTGTATTTCCCGGTCAGGCGAATATCGCCGAGACCGGTATCATTAAAAGTTCTTGATTCTTCGTCGACTGTTCCAATCTCTACATCATGGAGGTGAGACCGATCAACAACCGGAAGGGTGAGTTGTACCGCAAATCGATCTGTCATACCCACATTCAAGTCTACCGTCGTAATTTGAGTACGTGTGGATCGTTCACGGTGCTCTCCTATGACAATTTCACGACCGTCAATTTCTACTGCTGGAATGATACCGGTGGTCCCGTCAATCAGGTCCCCCTGATTAATGTTTTGATAAATCACATTGGCCGTCACGGTTCCCTTTTGCGGAATGCCAGCTTGTGATCCAATGACCATAAAGCAATTCACTGCACCACAAGAAGCCAAGGCTGATTGAAGCGGTAGCGTCACTCCCAGCCCTACCGATAATACGGTTAACGCACTGATGACAAATCGACGGTTCATTGAATACACTTTCATGACTGCAATCTCCTCGAAAATCTAATGCAAAAATTAAATCGGAAAATGGCCCAGCCCACAACACGACTAGTCCGCGAAGAAGCGGAAGCACATGCCAGGTCTCTGACCGTCGAGGTGAGAAAAGTCACCTCTATCAATCGCAAAAAGTTCTTTGGCTTTTACATGCCAAGAGCAGCGGTTTTGTTTGGGAAATTTATGACTGAATCAAAAATGGAGGGGCACGAGCCTTGGAGATAGGGGAAGTGTGCGTTGAGTGAGTAGCTGGTAAGGGCGTGTCTATTTCACCCAGGCGATGAAAAACCTGAGGTGGGAAAAAGAAAGATGATTCTTCCATCTGCCCGGCTGTGCAGACCCAAAAACAAACAGTTGAATTGTGTGTAGTCGCGGAATGGTGTCCGTGGTGCAGGCTATGCCGGACGACCTGCGGTAACGCCATGGCGTTGACGAACAACAGGCATCCCAGGGCGAAGCCTGTAATGATGTGTTTCCAAGCAGTCATCTGAAACTCTAATTAGGTCGCACGAACCGTCTTCTGTTCAATATTCTTGAGTGCTTCGAAAATGTGGGTGATCTTTTCCTTGGTCAGTAAACCTCCCTTAATATATTCCTGAACCGTACCATTCTGATCGATAAAGACGGTCACGGGCAGACCAAACACGCCGTAGAGATTAGCTACGTGATTATCCGGGTCCAGCAGTACGGGGAAGGTATGCCCATGTTCCTGAATATGTGCTTTAACTTTCGGGAGGTCTTCGAGTTCATTGACTGCCAGGACCACCAATCCCTGATCTTTCAATTGGTCAAAGGCTTCTTGCATGGCCGGCATTTCGGTGGTGCAAGGTTTGCACCAGGTCGCCCAAAAATTCAGAAGAATGACCTTGCCTTTGTATTGGCTCAATTGATGAGACTTCCCAGTCAGATCCTGAAGTTGGAACTCTGAGGCTGGCATGCCCTGTACTGGTACCCGTGCGCCCATCCCAAACACGATAAATGGAGAGGTCAGAAGGAGCAGGGCTATGATACTGGTCAGATTTCGATTTTTTAAGAAGACGGTCGTCATGTCTTGAATACCCTTCATAAACAGTCTATCGCCAAAGGAGGATGCCGTGGAATTTTAAACCATTTGCTTTTATTCTCTCATGTTTAACAAGAAACAGATCCCCCTGATGAGATCCTAAATTCCGTATGCCCAATGTGTGCAGGAATAGTGAATGCTCCCCACTGAGTTTGATGAGACGATTACGAAACCGCCTCAAGCAGGGGGATGTCCGCTGACACTGTAATGGAGAAATTATCGAGGAGGACCGCGAGAAGAAAGTCGAATTTGATCCGGTAAGGGTACCTGTCGGAGACTAAAATCCAGGAGTGCAATAAAGAGAAGTATGGGTAGGATCGGAGTCACCAAGGTGATGAGACTGGCCGAATTATTCGCTTGGCATGCCCATGAACACAAAGGAGAGGTGTGCGCGACATGACCGTGATGACCGGCATGTGCAGTTACACAGAACAACCCGACAAAGGCTAAGAAAAGGTAGATGCCGACAACAACCGTAGTGCCCGCAATCATGGTCGTTCGTGTGGTGGATAGCGGTTTCATCGAATGAAAACCCTTTGCGATGCTTTGGGTTTTGTCGCGATTGCCATGCTGGTGATCCCGACTTTTCTCACAGTATCCATAACGGCAATCACTCGCCCATGAACAACCGCCTCATCGGCGTTGATCACCACCGATACTGCTTGCTCCATTTGTAACAAATTATTCAGTCGGGGTTCAAGGTCAGCCAACGTAATCATGTCCTTATTAAAGTAGAGATTTCCCTTATCCGTCAAGGTGATAGAAGCTTGCTCGGGAATCGTGTCTGTTCCCGATTCGGCTTCCGGGAGATTGACGGGCATGCCCTGTTGAAGAGTCATTGAGAGCGTGGCCATCATAAAGAACACCAACAAAAAGAACATGGTGTCGATCATGGGGATGATCTCAATTCGGGCTTTCTTTTTTGCGGCGGATGGCAGTCGCACGCGGCTTCTTCTCCGTGGTTTCTTTCAGGGCTGTTTCAACGCGAGTGGCGTAGTATTCGATGGATTCTGTGGTTCGTTCGATTCGCGCCAGAAAATAATTGTAGGGGACGAGGGTTATCACGGCGACAAAGATTCCCGCCGCAGTACAGATGAGCGCTTCGGCGATGCCGCCGGTGACGGCATGAGGCTGACCAATGCCCTGGACCGCCATGATGCCAAACGAGTCGATCATGCCGATGATCGTACCGAGGAGTCCAAGAAGTGGTGCGAGGGTAATGATGGTATCCAAGGCTGGCAACCCTCGTTTCATCCGAGTGAGTTCCGCGATGCCTGCGGCTTCCATGGCTTTCTCTGGTGCCAAATTTCGTGACATGACCCCGGTAGCCAGGACTCGGAGTACTGGATTGGGTTGCCACTCACTCAGCGAGAGGGCATCGGTGAATTTCCCATTCTCCACGAGCTGGATCATGTGATCACTATTCTGATTGTTCGTAAGTTTCCCGAAATACCGTCCACGCTCAAGAACGATCGTAAGGGCTACAAATGAACACAGGACAATGGGAATCATCATCCATCCACCGGCTATGAGCATCTGAATCATGAGCCTGTATCCTTCATGGGAATGTTGAAAAAAGCCGCCGCCGGCGTTCTCGCCATTTTGCCTGACCTTCGGGCTCACAGACTTGCCGCTCTTCGCGGCGTTCGCGCTCACGTACTATGAGAACGCTCCGCGCGTCCAAATGGCTGCGGCCTTGCTGGACGGACCCTTCGGAAAGACTCAGGGCATGCTTTTTTGACCATTCCCGTTGGCTACTGATATCGATTTCGCTTAGGGCATTTATGGGCCATGTGAGAGAGATATTCAAAAGGCCCTTCATCAATAACACGTCGAGATTATCCTTGCTGACGCAGGTCAAAATGAATGGGGATCTCGACGACGCTTCGCACCGGAATATTTCCATCCTTGGCCGGGACAAAAAGCCAGTTTTTTACGGCAACGATTGCGGCATCATCCAACACGTCGTGGCCACTGCTTTTTCTAATCCGGACAATACCTGGGGAGCCATCCGCCTGAATGACGACACGAACCAAGACGGTGCCTTCCCATCCCGCTTCACGAGCAATCCGCGGATAGACTGGGGGAATTGTCTGGCCCAATCCTGCCCTTGACCTTGAGATGCCATTGGTTCTTGAGGGTGATGCCGTCAATATGGCGGATTGATGCGATTGAAGGGGACCCGGACGGGCCAAATTAGGGTGAACTGTCGTAAGCGAGGGAATGTTCGCGGCCGTTGGTGATGGGAGTGTGGGCATGTCTAATGCCGGGAGTATAGGGGCCGAGGTCCTTGGCTTCGTCGGTGGTCGTTGAACAGTCAGCAAGTAGGTTTTGAGTTTGAGAGCATCCGTGGCGAGCTGATCTTGGAGAACTTGACGTTCGACATAAGGGACGATGTTCGGCTGCGGGGGAGGTGGAGCGACCTGCGCAAGTGTCATGGGCATGGAAGAGAATGGTGGTGGGGGGGGGATGGCCGGTTGCGTTGAGGTCATAGGACGCCGAGCTGTCTTCATAGGGGGTGCCTCAGCCATGATCTCTTCCTGCGCTGGTTCGATCGCTGGTGTTTCGATAAGTGTGACCTGAACAATAGGCGTAGTCTCTATAATGTCGTGAGCCAAGGGAATCATGCTTAACAGTGCAAGAATTCCCAAGTGCAAAAATAGAGACCACGTGCCGAATCGAAATAAAGAAGGTTCTGACGAATCAGGTAGATTAAGAATTGCAGTCGTGCTCATTGCCCTGTTTTCTTCAGCAGGGTCCGGACTCTCTGGTCTTTCCCACCCAATTCCACATATGTGCGATATTGGGCCAGCGCTCGATCGGTATCTTTGCGATAGAATTCATAAAAGACGCCAAGGTTATAATAGGCCTCGACCAATTTAGGATTGAGCGTGATGGCGGACTGATATTCCTGCTCAGCTTGTTCAAGGTTATCCAAGTTGGCATACAGGACCCCAAGGTTAAGATGGGCCTCGGCATGCTGTGGGTTAATTCGGATGACCTGTTGAAAATGCTTGGTAGCTTGCTTGGCATTGTTATTGGCCTGCAACAAGAACCCTATCGCATAGTGTGCATCGAGTATGTCATTGTTAATGCGTAGGGCCTTTTCATAGGCTATAATGGCCTGATCTGACTGGTTTTGTTTTTCCGCCAGATGCGCCAACACCAGCCAGGCCTCCGAATGATTGGGATCAAGGTCCGTTAATTGTTCAAGCCGTTCCCTAGCCTCCTTGATGTTGCCTTGTCGCTCATAGAGCGTGGCAAGATTGTAGAGCGCAGGGGGTTGCCTGGGATTCAGTTCCAGTGATGCCTGGTAAGCGTTGATCGCCTGTTCTGGAGACTTCAGCTGATCGTGAATAAACGCCAAATTTAGTTGAGCTTCCGCATACCGCGGATAAATGTCTACGGCTTGTTGAATGGCCTGTTTGGCTTTGTTTAAATCCCCTTCACGTTGATAAATCAAGCCGAGATCAAGATAGGCCCTAGCAAAGTTGGGGTGTAACGAAACAGCTTTTTCCAAATGTTGGATGGCAGCCTGGGATTGATGCAAGCCATTGAATGACACGACTCCCAGGAGATGCTGAGCAGCCGCAAATCGTGGGAATATTTCAAGGGCTTGTCGTAAGGAGTCGGCAGCTTGTTGGTAGTGTTGTTCTTGTACTTGGGATAGAGCTTGATTGTAGAGGTCTTGTGCGTCGTCGCCCCAGCTCAACAACGGACAACACAGTCCCACCAGGAAAGCATAGACGACCGCGTGAAAAGTGGTCAGGCGAATGAGTCGTGTATGCATACTGCCTCTATGATGGTTAAAAGGGTCATGAAGGATGGTGGTCAAATTATTCATCTAGGTCGAACCGTATCGGAAGATCAACAGTAACAGGAATGGGAAATTCTCCATCCTTGGCCGGTTCGAAGGTCCAGGTTTTTACCGATTGTGTGGCACTATCGTCCAATATCGGATGTCCGGAGGTCTTCCGGGTTTGAACCGCATCAACTGATCCGGCACTGTTGACGTGAATCCGAAGGACCACGGTACCCTCCCAACCTTGTTCTCTCGCAAAGAGAGGGTAGGGGGGGCGCTCAGCCTTTGCCGGTTTCACGCGTGTCCGGACCCCCTTTGTATTGGCAATGTCATCTCGAACAACCTCCGTCCGATTCTGAGGTTGAGATGACGAGAGTATGATTTTAGATTGGATGAGATTGTCAGATGGTGGCAAGAGTATCAAATTATGTAGCACCGGGCCTGGCACGACGATCTGACGCTCCTCACGCACGACGATGGTAGCCGGGACTTCAATCGTCTCCAAAGTTTCCACCTGTTCATCTACGAAATCTTGAGCCAAGACATGCTGGTGGTGAGAAATAAGGAAGAACAGAAGACAATAACTCAGGCAAGAAGCTAGAGCTTTAGGGGGTTGGATTCGTGGGAAAAGAGGAAGGCTGGATTTCATAGGCTGACAGGGTTGAAATGGCTGCACGTGATCCAGAACGAACGGCAGATGAGTGAAGTCGAAGTTTGCCAGCGATCATATTAAAGAAAAACACGCCCTTAAAACTGTATCATATGAAAAATAGACACCTCAAATCCGTGAACCCTTCGAAAGCAGACTCTGGCGCTCCCCGGGTGGTTGATTCAGGATTCCTTTCAGGTATACTACTCCTATTGAAATGAAATCAGTAGTCAATGTTTTGTCCTCGCCCCTTGGCCATGCCCCTAATTCAGGATGATTCTGCCCCACATCCTAATGATGTACGGAAAATCCTAGAGTAACTCTATGTTTATTCGCCTATTAAATCTCATATTTGGGAGCAAGAACGATCGAGAGTTGAAGACGCTCGTTCCAATTGTTGCCCGGATTAATGAACTGGAAGCCACGCTGCAGCCACTGTCGAAGGAGGCACTGGCTGATCAATCCCAGACCTTTAAAAAGCGTCTCGAATCGGGGGAATCCCTGGATGACATCTTGCCGGAGGCGTTTGCCACCTGTCGTGAAATGTCTCGACGAGTCTTAGGGCTTCGTCATTTTGATGTGCAGCTGGTCGGGGGAATGGTGTTGCACCATGGCAAAATCTCGGAGATGAAAACCGGAGAAGGAAAGACGTTGGTGGCCACGCTCCCGATCTATCTGAATGCACTGACGGGCAAGGGGGTTCATTTGGTCACGGTGAATGATTACCTCGCCAAACGCGACTCGCAGTGGATGGGGCCACTTTATCATGCCCTCGGGTGTTCCGTCGGGATCATCCAACATGAATCCTCATTTTTGTTTGAGCCGGACTTTGAGGCGGAAGATAAGAGATTGAATAATCTCCGGCCTTGCACAAGGCCGGAAGCCTACCGGGCAGATATCACGTATGGCACGAACAACGAATATGGATTTGACTACCTGCGAGACAACTTGGTTATCAACGATTTGCGGCAGCGTGTCCAGGGTGAATTACATTACGCGATCGTGGATGAGGTGGACAGCATTCTGATTGATGAAGCCAGAACCCCTTTGATTATCTCCGGCCCGGCGGAGCAAAGCACCGACATGTACCATCAGATCAATCGCATTATTCCTCAGCTCCAGGAGGAACGCGATTATACCATTGAAGAAAAAACCAAGACCGCCACCTTAACGGATGAGGGGAATGCCCGCGTTGAAAAACAGCTTGGTGTCGATAACCTGTATGACATTCAACATTTGAGCCTTGTGCATCATGTGATTAAAGCACTGCAAGCCCATGTCCTGTATAAACGGGATGTAGACTATGTCGTCAAGGATGGTGAAGTCCAAATTGTTGATGAGTTCACAGGCCGCCTCATGCCGGGACGTCGTTGGAGCGATGGATTACATCAGGCGGTAGAAGCTAAAGAGGGAGTCAAAATCGACAATGAAAATCAGACCCTAGCCTCCGTGACCTTCCAAAACTATTTCCGGATGTATGAAAAACTGGGGGGCATGACTGGGACAGCAGATACGGAAGCCGCGGAGTTTGCCAAGATTTATAACTTGGATGTGAATGTCATTCCTACCAATCAGCCCATGATTCGGGATGATTATGCGGATGTCGTGTATCGCACCGAAAAAGAAAAGTTTGAGGCCATCGTTCAGGAAATCAAGGAGTATGCTGAGCGACAGCAGCCGGTGTTGGTGGGGACGATTTCCATCGAAAAGTCTGAGCGGATTGCCACCATGCTTAAACATACTGGCGTCAAGCACAATGTCTTGAACGCGAAGTTCCATGAAAATGAAGCGGAGATTGTGGCACAAGCCGGTCGAAAAGGTGCCATTACCATCGCGACGAACATGGCGGGTCGCGGGACGGACATTGTGCTGGGCGGGAGCGCAGATGCACTGTTCAAGCAACAGGTCATTTACAAAGGAGTGGATCTTACCGACGAGCAGAAGCAAGCGGCCTTTGAGAAGATCAAAGCCGAATGCGACAAAGAAAAAGAAGAGGTTATTGAACGGGGCGGGGTGCATATCATCGGGACAGAGCGACATGAAAGTCGCCGAATCGACAATCAGCTTCGTGGACGATCAGGCCGGCAAGGAGATCCAGGATCCTCACGCTTCTTTTTATCCCTCCAAGATGATCTGATGCGGATCTTTGCCTCGGAGCGCGTGTCGAACCTCATGCTCAAGCTCGGGATGGAAGAAGGGATTCCTATTGAGCATGGCATGGTGACGAAATCGATTGAAAACGCCCAAAAGAAGGTCGAAGCCCACAATTTTGAGATTCGGAAGCAGTTGTTGGAATACGACGATGTCATGAACAAGCAACGCGAAGTCATATACGTGCATCGAGGCGATGTGTTGGGCGGGGCATCGTTGCAAGAAGAAGTGAAGGAATGGACTGGCGATGTGATTGTCTCCGTGATTGATACCTATTGCCCGGAAGAAGCCTATGCGGAAGCCTGGGATTTGGAGGGCCTAAGCGAAACGTTGGTAGGACAGTTTGGGACAGAAATCCTTCCCCCCAAAGAAATGGAAGAGATGGGTCGTGAAGGGCTGCGTGATGAATTGATCGAGCGCGTGGAAAAGCTGTATGCACAAAGAGACGAAGAGCGGGATCAAGTAGTCGGTCAGGACGTGCGTCAACAATTAGAACGGATGCTCGTCCTACAGGTGATTGACCAGCATTGGAAAGATCACCTCTTGGGGATGGACCAGCTACGGGATGGGATTGGACTCCGAGGATATGGCCAAAAGGATCCCTTAGCGGAATACAAACGGGAAGGCTATGATATGTTCTCAGCCATGATGGACCGGATTAAGTCCGATGCGCTGGAACGATTATTTAAGTTCCAAGTCGCCAGGGGAGAGCGCCCGGACCCGGTTGAAGAAGCACCGCAGCCCAAACAAATGATGTTCAATCGTGGGGAAGCCGCAGCCCCAAAAACCGTTCAGCGAACCCAAGAAAAAGTCGGACGCAATGAACCCTGCCCGTGCGGCAGCGGAAAAAAATACAAGAAGTGCCACGGGGCGTGATTAATACATTCGGTAGTAGGACTCCAATTCTTTTTCCCTTCTAAAGACCTAATTCTGTTCCCTTTCCGTCACCCCCGCAGTTTGTGAGGGGGGATCCATCTCGCATTTTCAATCTGACCACCATGCTGTCCTTCACATAAGGCCTGGAATTGTGATCTCATTCCCAGGCCTTGGCTAAGGCAGATCGAGTCAAATGCCCCAGGCCCTCTTGTGGGTTACTGATACCACCTGAATAGGTCGCCGTTCCGGTCCATTGAATTTCCTCAGACTCAATATCAATGCCCCGAACTGAAACGCCAATATCATAGAGGGCATAGCTGTTAGCCCTCCCCACATAGGCATTTGAATATGTATCGTCAGCCAGGTGTTGTAAAAAATCGGTATCAAGGAAAATAACCTGATTGGCCCCAAGCAATTTTCCTACCTGAAGTAGCCGACCAGTATCCTCATCGGTATGGGTGAACGTAATTTTCTGTTCGCGGAAAACCTCGTTCAACTTGGCCTGTTCCACCACTCGATACCCCCGTTTCAACAACCAGGTCGTTGCCGTGTCTACGGCACTCGAATGATCCCCCCAGACCACCAGAGGCGCCTGGTCATGTGGTAACGCATGATGAAACCCATTAGCAATTGGACGGATAGGCTCTAGAGGGGCACACGCAAAGCCGGAAAGGAGCAAGAACACTGATATGGTAAACAACGACAGAGGTTTCATGATATCGCCTCCTTTGTCTCTGTTTGAAGAAAGCAGGACTGTTGCCAGTCTTAACTCGTTGAAAGGATACACTTCGGAAGGGTAGGGGACAATCCGTTTGGGTTTTATCTTATTACACCCGTGTATCCAAGTTAAATACTATCCTTACTTCGGCGACCCCACGGGAGGACTGTAGAACGGATCAGAAAGGCCATACGGTCCTCCGTCACCGGGAGAAATTATTGATGGTATTGTGTCCCTTCCCTTTCCAGTACCTTCAATTTTTTTCAGGAAGCTTTTATGTTTCATTTAACTGTAGCTATTCTGCCTGAAAATTTCGGGTCTCTATTTTTTCATTGAGGGTTATTCCACCCTTCTTCCTCAAATCGGTCACAGCTTTTTAAAATTGTTCCTTATTCTTTCGGTGCTTTGAGACTCTCTCTTCTCTTGACTAAGGGCTAGAGGGGGGCTAAGGTATGCTGCTTTTGGCCCATGGGGTTAGGTGCGCCTGGGCCAAATGGGAAATCATACGACAATCGCCGTTTTAACAGTTACAGTTGTAGGCTCTTAGGCTCTATGGAACGATCCTCTCGCCCCTTACCATTAAAAATATCCGCAGAGATTCAGGCATCAGGTCCGATGACCTTTGCTCGTTTTATGGAATTGGCTCTTTACGATAGCGAACATGGTTACTATATGACTGGTGGAGGAGAGGCCAATCGACCTCCAAAGGATGCTTCTCCTATTGGGTTCGATGGAGATTTCTATACAGCGGTCTGTCTTCATCCGTTGTTAGCTAAAGCGTTAGTCCGGCAAATTTTGGAGATTGATGCCCTTCTTGGTTCCCCGGCATCTCTGACTGTGATAGAGATGGGGCCGGGGGAGGGGACATTTGCGCGCGATATACTGACCGAATGTGCGACACGTGCGCCTGATCTGTTTCAACGACTGACCTATTTGCTTATCGAACGTAGTCCGGCACTACGCCACATCCAAGAAGAAACCCTTTCCACATTGTCTCAGTATCCGCATCGTATGGCGTGGGTGTCGTCTCTTGAAGCGCTTTCTGAACAATCTGTCGTAGGCGTGGTACTGTCCAACGAACTCATTGATGCGTTTCCTGTCCATCGTGTCACAAGTACGCAGGATGGACTCAAGGAAATGTATGTTCATGATCAGGATGGGCGATTTGTTGAAAGACTTGCTGAGCTGTCAACGCCCGACCTCCTGCGCTTTTTCCAAGGCCTAGGTATAACTCTCCCGGAAGGCTATACTACAGAAGTCAATCTGCTTGCACTGAAGTGGATGCATGAGGTTGCACGAGTGTTGAAGCAAGGTGTCGTGCTCACCATAGATTATGGCCATACGGCGCGAGATTTTTTTTCTCAGACGAGAAATACAGGAACCCTTCGGTGTTACCGGTCTCATCAGGTGACGAATGATCCCTATCAGCATATCGGTGAACAGGATATGACGGCGCATGTCAATTTTTCCAGCCTGGCATTCACCGGTGAACAAGTGGGATTGGCGACACTAGGATTTACCAACCTCATGAGTTTTCTGATGAGTTTAGGAATTGACGAGATGCTTGAGGGGGAAGACCCGGAGGGTGGGGCCATCAAAGCCGCTACCCAACTCCTGAGGCCCCATGGAATGGGCACCACATTCAAAGTCCTAATGCAACACAAAGGGATGTCATGTGGCTCGTTACTAGGATTGAAGCATCGACCGTTTTTTGATCATGTCTTAACCGATGTGCCGGTCCTATAGGCATGGTTAACCGTTTGAGGATTGTCCGGTAAAGGTCTGAGTTATGGGTGGTGAAGCCGTACCGCTGAACTACATTCCCATCGTCATTTTTATGGCGATCGGATTAGCGTTCGGTCTAGTGACGATCTTGCTGGGGTACGTTCTCCGTCCAAGTCGACCGTATCGAGCAAAGTTGCTTCCGTATGAAAGCGGGAGCCCGTTGTTCAGCGATGCGCGCGTGCAGTTTCCCATGCGGTACTACATCATCGCGATGTTGTTTGTCATTTTCGACATCGAGATTGTGTTTATGTTTCCTTGGGCTGTGGTCTTTCATAAGCTGGGGCTTTTGGGCTTGATCGAGATGGGTGTATTCATTGCCATTCTGGTCGTGGGATATTGGTACGCCTGGAAAAAAGGTGCCTTAGATTGGGATTAGGGTCGTAAGGGGTGATGGGTCAGGCCTGGGGTGGAGGTTCGAAATATCATTTAATTATGTTCCGTTCATGGTTCGACAGGCTCACCAGGAACGGAGGTAAAAACATTAACCTTAAGGACGCTTCAATATGGGCATGCTCGAACGTAAGCTTGATGCCAATATCATCACCACGCAGTTGGATACGATTATCAGTTGGGCAAGGAAGTCTGCGCTTTGGCCTATGTCCTTTGGGTTAGCCTGCTGCGCTATTGAGATGATTGCATCGGTGTCTTCACGGTATGACATCGATCGTTTCGGTGCAGGGGTCTTCCGGGCCTCGCCACGACAGTCTGATCTGATGATTGTAGCTGGCACGGTCTGTCGCAAGATGGCCCCGGTGATTCGGCGAATCTATGATCAGATGGCGGAGCCTCGCTATGTGATTTCCATGGGGTCCTGTGCGACATCCGGAAATCACTATAATAGTTATAGCGTAGTGCAGGGGGTTGACCAAATCATTCCGGTTGATGTGTATGTGGCTGGATGCCCACCGAGGCCAGAAGCGCTGATCGACGGATTGATCAAACTCCAGGAGAAAATTCAAAAAGAAAAAGTGTTCGTGAAATAAAGAAAACGTGGTTTGTGAGCCGTGATGCGTGATTCATAGAAAAAGACTGATGGTCAAGAAACCCCTCCTGACAAAGGGGAGATCTTATTAAAACTGAAATCTATGCATCGAGTCCTTCAATCATTAAAAGAGAAGTTTCCCTCAGTTGTCCTTTCCGTTACCGAGGATGAACAGCGTGGGGACTTGTCTGCCCAAGTTCAAGCCGATGGGTTGGTGGACGTGGCTCGATTTCTCCATGACGATCCGGCCATGGCCTTTGATCATATCACCGATATCTGTTCCGCCGATTATCCCGATGATACGGAGCGCTTTGAAATTATCTACCATTTTCTGTCCCTTCCCCATCATACCCGCATTCGACTCAAAGCACGGGTGACTGAAGATAACCCGGTCATCGGCTCGATCACGTCAATTTGGCGAGGCGCCAATTTCCACGAACGAGAAGTTTATGATTTGATGGGGATTCGGTTTGAGAATCATCCGGATCTGCGTCGTATACTCATGCCGGAAGACTATGATGAAGGCTATCCGCTTCGGAAAGATTTTCCAACAGAAGGAAAAGGGTGGCGCAGTCACTTTGATTTCCTCCCGAAATTTGATGAACCGGTAAGCGAATGGTCAGAGGCGGAGATTCCCGATGATCAACGGCATATGTTCATGGCCGGTGATTCTCAGGGATCTTCAAAGCGAACCACAGAAATGCTGTTGAATATGGGACCGCAGCACCCGAGTACGCATGGAGTGTTGCGAGTCGTGTTGGAACTCGATGGGGAGCGTGTGTCGAAAGCCACCCCGGATTTAGGGTATTTGCATCGCGGGGTCGAAAAGCTGGCAGAGGGCTTGCATTACATGCAAGTGCTCCCGCATACGGACCGGCTGGATTACGTGTGCGCCATGACGAACAATTACGCTTATGTCCGCGCTGTGGAAAAACTGGTCGGCATTACGGTGCCCGAGCGAGCTGAATACGTGCGGACCCTCGTAGCAGAAATGCAAAGGATCGTAGGCCATCTCTTTTGGTTGGGCACACAGGCCTTGGACATCGGCGCGATGACGGTGTTCTTTTGGACGTTTAGAGAACGTGAGGTGCTCCTCGATTTATTCGAAAAACTTTGCGGTGCCAGGCTGACGATGAATTATTACCGTATTGGCGGGGTGGACAGTGATTTAACCGAAGACATCATTCACCGCTTGCGTGAGTTTCTGAAGACCTTCCCCGATCATGTCCATGAATACAATGTCATGCTTGAGCGCAATCGCATATGGATGGCCCGAACGAAAGACGTGGCGGTGATCTCGGCTGAAGACGCGATTAATTTCGGGTTAACCGGCCCCACGCTGAGAGGATCCGGCGTAGCCTATGATATTCGCAAACTTGAACCTTATGGGGTCTATGATCGGGTGGAATGGGATGTGCCTGTCGGGAAGAATGGCGACACGTACGATCGTTACTGGATTCGCGTGGAGGAAATGCGGCAGAGTGCGCGAATCATCGAACAGTGCCTCGATCAATTGCCGGAAGGGCCCATCGTGGCAGATCTGCCGCACATAACTCCGCCGCCGAAGCAAAAGGTTATGCAGGATATGGAGAGTCTTATCCACCACTTTATTCTATTCACTCACGGGTTCAAGCCCCCAAAGGGTGAAACTTATTGCGGAACGGAAGTACCCAAGGGTGAATTGGGATTCTTTTTAATCAGTGATGGTGGGCCGAGGCCATACCGAATGAAAATTCGCTCGCCCTCGTTTGTGCACATGGGAGCGTTTGATCATATGGCACGAGGCTACTTGATATCAGACATCATTACGATCTTCGGGACGTATGACATTGTTATGGGCGAGTGCGACCGATGATGTCGAGCCTGTTGAAAAAAGTCCGTCAGCGGCGTTCTCGGAGTTTTATCGTCCTCATGTACGTTGTGTACGCTCCGGTCGCCAAAA
>JAYWMS010000430.1:0-1837 GCA_035873215.1 Nitrospirota bacterium
GGAAGCTCGTATGATTGTTCTGGAAGTCGCGAGTTATACAGTCACCTGGCACGCTGAGGCTCTCTCCCACGGCTTCCAGTAAGGTAAAGGCCACTCGCTCGCAGGCCGTAAAGTATTCCCACATCGTGGCTTTAAAGGCAGGGCAAAGACTGGGTTTGGGCCATTGGTTCCATCCATCCCGGGTCCAGTTCGCGGGGTCATTGTCGAGAAGTTCCGGGTGGGGTATGCCCCCGAAATCAAATACCTCTTTCATGTCACGGATGTTTTTTGTCAGCTCGCGGTTAAACCAACCCCGAGCATGGTCTTTGCTACGCTCCACGGTTTTTTTGGTTTGGAAGGGAAAGGCGAAAAATCGCTTGGTCTCCCACCATACCCGGCTAATCAGGTCGGCAGAAAGATCGTGTCCCGTGATATGAAAAAATCCCCAGTCTCGACAAGCTTCTCTTATCTGGTCGATCGTGTCCTTGCGTTGGCCGTTCCTTCGTTTCAGCGGGGCTATGTCAATGATCGGAATGACTTGGTTTGGCATACTGATCACCGGTTACGCTCATGATGAATGGGGCGATGGCGACATCATTGCTTCGAGGCGGGTTTTGAGTACATCCGGATTATTCACACCTCGGAGTGTCAGGAGTTGATCATTTTTGGGTGTATGGATTTCTAAGGAACCAATTTGAAAAAACGCTGCCAGAGGGCCCTGTTTGAGGTCAATCTCAGAAATCGCGTTGATGGGGAGTTCCTGAAGGGTGTGGCCGGTGAGCCCATTTTCAATGATAATACGCTGAGAGGTGAGGATATAGTGCGCCCATCGTCGGAGGATAGCCACACATACCAGTAACGTGATGGCCCCACCCAACCATGTCTCCCATCCGTTGATCCCCAATCGTATGCCAAGGAGTACTCGAAAAACTGCCATGAAGGTGAATAGGTACAACCAACTGAAATGGGACCACGAGGGGTAGGCTTCCCAACGAACTGTTTCATTGGGGAGCAGGTTCGCCACCATAGTCAATACTCTTAGAGGCTTTTGAAAAAGCCCTCCAGCGGGGTTCTCTGGCTTTTGTCCAGCTTCGCGCTCACAGACTTGGCGCTCTTCGCGCCGTACGCTCTCACGTACACAGTGTACGCTCCGAGCGCCAAATGCCTTGTGGCCTTTCCTTCGACAGACTCAGGACCGGCCCTTTTGAACAGCCTCTGTTCTTTTCCTTACCTAATGGGCTTTTAGGTCTCCATCATTTCCAGCCTGGTATCAAATTCATGCCCGCATTGGACACACTGAATACAATCCGATTCCACCATGGTCTCGTCCTCCCGAATTCCCATTCCCCCACAATCGGGACATCGGGTTAACTGGACTCTCTGATCATCCACTGTCTCGTATTGTGTTCCGCGGTAGCAATAGACCGGTTGGCCCTCAAGAGCCCACGGGTTCCCGGCTTTATCTACAACCGGCAAGGCAATGTAATGTTGGGCCGCATAGGCCTCCTGTTCCTTTCGGGTCGGAAGGCCGTCCTGAACTAGTTTGTCTGTTTTGACCTCATAGAGGGCACCTTCTTTGGGGATGACTTTTGTGGGTCCCATATTCCACCTCCTATAATCATGAACGCATGATGGGTATGAAATTTTGAGTAGCGAATTATGACATAGCCGAACCCCTGAATGGGAGACCCTTGGCAAGCGGGGGTCAATTTTTCTAAACCTTCCAGGTAAAGTATGCCAAGAGGTCTCCTACTGAAATAATGCCAACCACTTTTTCTGCTTCGCGCACCACGAGATGCCTCACGCCAAGATCCCTCATCAAATCCTGCGCATCCAGAAGAGTCTGGTTGGTGTCAAT
>JAYWMS010000445.1:0-4627 GCA_035873215.1 Nitrospirota bacterium
CCATATCGGTTACCAGGTCTTTGATGACCGGCATGTTGTTCATGGGTTCCACACAGACAGTTCCATTACCAGATGTCGTCATTGTAATTTTCGTTTTACATGCCAAGGCGGCGTGACCATTGATCCGCATGCCACAAGACCCGCAAATAGACCCACGGCAGGAACACCGAAGCGTAAGAGATTCATCAACGGATTCTCGGATGTTAATAAGCGCATCCAACACGGTATCCGCAGGCTCAGTTTCAAGAACATAATCTTGAAAGTAGGGAGCCGGAGATTCGAGTTCAGGGTTAAACCGTTTGATGCGAAACGTGGTTTGCATTAATACAACCGCACTTGAGGAGTCCACTGAGTAATACGCACCGGCAAAAAATCAACTTGCGGAGGCCCTTCTTCTTGATTATACAGTAAAATATGTTTGAGCCAGTCTTCATCGTCACGGTGCAAATAATCGGTTCGAAAATGGGCACCACGGCTTTCTTTGCGGATTAAAGCCCCCAAAACAATCGTCTCAGCACAATCCAACATCATACCCAACTCCAGTAGACGCACGAGGCTGGTATTAAACACCTGCCCCTTATCGTGGATGCCGACACACTGCCAACGATCACGCAACTGTCGAATGGCCGATTGGGCTTCCATCATGCCATCGTGATCGCGAAAGACCCCGAGGTGATGATTCATGGTCATTCCTAGATTTAATCGGATTGCTGCCACGGTATCTCCAGTATTTTTGCGATTGAGGAGATCCTGAACGGTCTGGTGATCAGGCTTTGCCACCGTGTTCGATACCTTGGGTTCTTCAACCGACTTCGCATAGGCAGCAGCACAAGTGCCGGCACGCCGACCAAACACCACGGTATCCAACAACGAGTTGGCCCCGAGGCGATTGCCGCCATGCAGGCTTAGACACGCGGTTTCGCCCGCGGCAAATAATCCTTGAACCCCGGACCAATGACCCTCGATATCCCAACACCGTCCATGGACATCCGTCTTGATGCCTCCCATTTGATAGTGCATCCCCGGTCGAATGGGAACGGGCTCTTCCGTCATATCAACATTGGCGAAGGTTTTGGCCTCTTCACAGATTTGCCGGAGGCGCTCTTGAATAAATCGTTTGCCTAAATGCCGACAATCCAACAATACGCACCCGTCGATCCCACGTCCTTCATTGATTTCAATCTGCTCCGCACGCGACACGACATCCCGAGACGCCAACTCCATCATGTTGGGCGCATAACTTTCCATGAACCGCTCGCCGTCCTTGTTCAGGAGATAGGCCCCTTCACCACGAGCCGCCTCACTCATTAACAAACCTTTTCCCTTCAGTGTCGTGGGGTGATACTGCACCATTTCCATATCCATCAACGGAGCACCAGCACGATAAGCAATGGCTATTCCATCACCCGTGCAGATCATGGCATTCGTACTCGGCTCAAAAATCCGTCCCAACCCACCAGCAGCAATGATCACCGCTTTGGCCTTGAGAAATGCGAACCGACTGGTTCGGATATCAAAGGCTACAACTCCAGCACACCGACCATCGTCATCACGAACAACAGACGTCGCAAACCATTCTTCAAACACAGGGAGTTGTGCTTTCAGGACTTGCTCATACAGGACATGGAGTATGGCCTGACCGGTAAAGTCGGAGACAAAAAACGTGCGGGCTCGTTTCTGTCCACCAAAACGACGGGTACCCAACCGCCCTTCCTCGTTTCGATTAAAGATGACGCCCATATGTTCAAGCGTCAGAATATCCTGACCGGCTTCTTCCGCTAGAATCTCAATGGCATCTTGATCACCGAGATAATCGCTTCCCTTCACCGTTTCAAAGGCATGGTCTTCCCAATGGTCTCCACGATCGGTCAGCGCGGCATTGATCCCACCCTGCGCGGCATTGGAATGGCTTCGCACTGGATGCACTTTGGAAAGAATCGCCACGGATACACCCTCGGTATGGGCTGCCAACGCGGCCCGCATCCCGGCAAGCCCGGCACCAAGTACTAAAACATCGTAAGTGTAGGACAAAGTCATGGGATCAAAAGGATGACCACTCGGGGGTATAGGGTCGGTATAAGTCCATAGGACGCCACCTCGCAAAACCCTTTCCCCGTTGTCTAGTGCCTGTCATTTCCAAAGCCCACCGGGTTTTGCCATGGTTTATTGTACTCCTACCCATTAGTCCGGCTTTTCCAGCTGAATCATATAACAGTCGTGCCCACCAATAATTATATAGTACGCAATCTGATTGTGAGTGTATCTTCCCTCAACAGAAAATGCCTCCCTTCGACCCTTTTGCTCTTGACCCAAGAATCCGACATTGACGCTTGGCAAAGCCTGGGTGGCTTATTGCCCAAGTGCGGTCGTCAGCACAGGCGCTAATCGCTCGGCCATATTTCGATATCCCCGATCATTTGGATGGACCATATCCGCCAACAAAGCCTTGTTCCCCCAAATGCCTTTCATGATATCAGGAACATAATACGTTCGTTTCGTGTGAGCTAGAGACTCAAACGAATCTTCATACGGATCTCCTATGAATCCTCCTCACACGCCAACTAACACCACTGCAGCGCCAGTCTGTTGAATACGATCGATCATCTGCGCCAAGTTGTCGAACGTTTCTTTTTGGGGTAATCGACGTATAGCATCATTGCCGCCAAGCAACAGAATGACAATGCGAGGGTCCTGATCTAGGACATCCTGCTCCAACCTAGATAGAGCTGATCGGGTAGTTTCCCCATTTCGTCCCTTGTTTAAGATGGAAATATCCATTTGCCGGGAGAGACGTGACACCTAATCATTTCCGAGTGACGCCCCCTTCCCATTCACAAGACTATCGCCAAAGGCGATGACCTGAGTGCCTGCTTGAGGAGGAAGCGGCGCTGGTGTACATGCACCAATTCCTATGAAAAAGAGAAACCACCAGCATGCCCAGGGCAAATTGGTCCATCGGTGGATCTCGGAAAGGAACCACATTCTTTTTGCTCGTATCCCCACCGAAATCATCGTGAGGCTCTCTTCCCTTTCCGCTGAGTTCGCACTACACCCTTCAAGTTTTCTTTCGCCATTTTCTCAATTTCACTGGTTTAATACCACGATTTCGGTTCAGACATATACGTCACTCTCCGTCTTGCGAGCTGGAAAACGGATTGTGTAGGCTTGGATCATTCATATTGCTTAAAGGTTCTTATCCAGCTTCCTCATTTGAATGGAGTTGAATCATGAGTCCCGCAGAGATTGTTCAAGGAGATGTCGAATCGCTAGTGGAAGAACTACAAACCCATCCGGTGAATACCAATGAGTTTTTTCGAATCTTCGAAGCCAAGTGTTTGACGCCTCGCCAACTGCGGGTTTTTATTCGGCAATATCATTATTTTTGCTTTCAATTCGTCAAAGTGCTAGAAGGCCTGCTGTATCAAACGCCCATTGAACAAATGGACATGCGGATTGGTTTGGCCAAAACGCTGTATTCTGAACTCGGCAGCGGCTCTCCTGACCACGTTCATATTCGCCATCTCGAACGGTTCGCTCATTCCATTGGCTTACAAGACCTAGATCTTGAAGAGACCGAACCAATTCCCGAAGTTGAATCCTACCTCGAAACTCTAGAACGTCAATTTTTGAGATCAAACTACCTCACCGCCCTTGGAGCGGAATTGGCCGTTGAGACGACGGCCACGTCTGAATTCGAGTACTTTTTCCCAGGCCTGAAAAAGTATCAGCAATTTAATCGCCGAGACCTGGAGTTTTTTGAATCGCATTTAGCAGAGGAGGCGGAACATAAAGACTGGCTGTTGGAAGCAGTTTGTAAGACAGCACAGTCCCCAGAAGACGTGGAGCAAATTGTTTCTGGCGCTCGAGAAACGGTGGATGCTTGGATGGAATTCTGGGAAGGGATGTATCGGGCCGTCTTTGATGCCAATCCACCAGATTCTACACACTAATTTTTGAATGTCCCACCTCGACTCCTCTTTTCCTTCGATTCCTCCTCTTCCCTTGGAAGGCGAGGTCCTGCAACAACGGGCCTGGCGCATGCCCGACCTCATTGTCTACCAACATGGCCCAGAAGAATGGTGGATCACCCCACTTGATGAAGATCTCCCGCTGGTTCGTTTAAACCGGATGGGAGCCATGTTGTTAGGATCTATGGATGGACGTTCTTCCATCCAGGACCTTCTGGACAAATTTGGGAAATGGGTGTGTGGTCCCAGCCAAGAAACAGGCCGGTGGCACCTTGAACGTTGGTCGCAACCGAGATTTTCGCTGTCCTATTTCGGGACGGAACCCCCTAGTGGCCATAGTGTCAATGCGAAATGGGATCTCCTGCTCCAAAAGGTACGTGAAGGGTGGCACGAAAATGTCCCGGTCGAGAGCGATGAACATCTGACCGCATTTCATCATAAGGGCATTCAAAGCCATCACGGCCATTTTGAAATCGTGGAAACTACTGTTTCCCATCTCTTCCGTGAACCCTGCCAAGCCCTGAATGGTCATTCCTACGGTCGTTTATTGGCTAAGACATTGAGGCAAATGGGCTGGTGGAGCCCCAAGCCTGAATGTATTGTGGAAGTCGGTGCCGGACTAGGCTACCTCTCGCGGGAAATGGCTGCAGAATTATCTC
>JAYWMS010000455.1:0-4861 GCA_035873215.1 Nitrospirota bacterium
ACGTTGTGGTGTTTGCATGAGGGTGATGGATTGAAAAAATAGCGGTAGGCTAAATCAACATCAATTCGAACAAAAACCTGGCGCTACATAAAGGGTTCGTTGCATATCTCTTTCACATGCCCCATACATGCCCTAGACGAAATCGATATCAGGGGCCGGCGGGAATGGTCAAAAAAAGCATGCCCTCGCGGAGGCGGGGGTCCGCTTTGTTACCCGCCCAAACCCTAAGGCGCCAAGACGCCTTTTTCCACCGGCAAGGCCGCAGCCGCGTTGACGCGCAGATCGTACTCACAGCACCTGAGCGCAAACGTCGCAAAGAGCGACAAGTTTGTGATCCCGAAGGCAGCAATATGGCGAGAACACCGCTGGCCGCTTTTTACAACATTCCCCTATAGGCTGGACATACTGCCTATAGAGTAACGCACTCATGCCCCAAAGAAAACTACCTAGTTTGAACGATTACGATTGGGAAGCCATTGAAGAGGATATTTTGTCACAGGGATATGGCCGCGTACCCCGAGTACTTGACTTAGCCAGATGTAAGGAACTTATCGCCTTATACGATCATCAAGCTTCCTTCCGCAAACGAATCGTCATGGAACAGCACAATTTTGGGCTAGGAGAATACTCCTACTTTTCATACCCCTTGCCAAAGATTGTCGCTCATTTGCGGACAGAGCTTTATCGGCGCCTGGCACCCATCGCCAACAGCTTCATGCATGCGTTGCGCTCCCAGCTTTCCTATCCACCCACACTCAAAGCATTCCAGAATCAATGCTGGAAGGCCGGCCAAACTCGGCCCACCCCGTTGATGTTACGATATGATGTGGGAGGGTTTAATTGCCTGCACCGCGACTTGTATGGAGAGACCGTTTTTCCTCTTCAAGCCATGATCGTCCTGAATCACGAAGGCCAAGATTTTAAGGGCGGGGAATTTGTGTTAGTAGAAAACCGACCGCGCCAGCAAGCCCGTGCCCTGGTGTTACATCCAAATCAGGGCGACCTGGTGATCTTCCCAGTCTCTGATAGGCCAATTCAGGGCAAACGCGGTATTCTACGGGCATCGATGCGCCACGGGGTCAGTCCCATAGTCTCTGGTCGGCGCTGGGTGCTTGGAATAATCTTTCACGATGCAATATAGTTCGGCCCAGTTTCCCCCGCCCAATTTACTAGTTCTCATTCTACCAGATGTTCTATACTTCGCTGGCGGATTGGCACAATCTGGCGCATATTCTATTTTACTTTCTTAAGGAGGCCAGAAGTCATGTTCAAGGGACGGTACATCGCCATCATCCTGTTCATGCTAATGATACAAGGCTGCAAAACAAGCCAGCCCATCAGCTCTGTAGAACCTTCCGGGTTTCTTGGTGACTATTCCAAATTGGAGCCTGGTCCTCCAGGTGGGCCTGCCCTCCTCTATCGTAATCCCGACGCTGACTTCAAGAAATATGACAAGTTCATGATAGATCCGGTCAAGATTTGGTACACCGATGATAACTCACTGAAAGATGTGCCATGGGAAGATCTTCATCGATTGGCGCTCTTGCTCCAGGTGAAAATTATCCAAGCACTTAAGGCCGAAGGATATACTCGTGTCCAGAATCCCGGGCCCCATGTGATGTGGGTTCGCGCTGCCTTAACGGAGGCCCAAGAATCCAATGTTGCCCTCGACTTATTGACGACCGTCGTCCCTCAGGCACGAATTATCTCGGGCGCAAGACGATTGGCTTTTGGCACACATTCCTTCGTTGGCAAGGCCGGAATTGAAGGTGAACTGCTGGACGCGGAAACCCGTGAGCGTCTGGGAGCAATGGTTGATCGCAGGGGTGGAGGGAAAACCTTAGAGGGCTCCCTGAACTCGTGGGATGATGTCGAACAATCAATTGAATTCTGGGCAGATCGTTTCGGGTACCGAATCTGCCTGGCTCGAGGGGGCAAGTATTGCGTGCCCCCTGAATGAGCAAATGACTATGCAGTTACCCGTTCACTGCACAGGTTCAACGAGTGGGATCACGTATATCTCATCTAAGGAAGATGTCGTGTGCTCTGGCAGTTGTGTTGTATCATCAAGAATCGCTCCCCTCAGCTGTTCTTTGCTGACACCTTTTCCATTGGTCAACTTCGCATGACTCAATTTTGTATCCACGAGAATGGCACGTTGAAGATCAGCCTGTGACAAATCAGCACCTTCCAGGTTTGACTGGAAGAATTTCGTCTCCACTAGGTTCGCCAATGCCAAGTCTGCTCCCCGAAGGGAACAGCGCGTGAGATTGGCTTTGTGAAAATTGGTAAAACGACAGTTCGAACCATCCAAATTCGCTCCGACCAAATCGATTCCCTGCAAGTTTGCGTTGGAGAGATTCGTCGACTTCAAATTTGCTTCACCAGCCAGTGCCAGGCTGAGATCAGCACCAAACAGATTGGCACCTTCCATATTGGATTTAGCGAGGGTCGCACAATGTAAGTTTACCCCTACTAGATTAGCATCGACCAAAGTAGCCCCACCCAACTTAGCCAACCACAAATTGGCCTCCTGCAGGATTATTTTTGAGAGACGAGCACCAATCAGAATAGCTTCTCCCAGATAGGCCCCCCAGCAGTCTGCATGTGTCATATTGACTTCTCTCAGCTCGGCCCGCTCGAAGTTGGCTTGTCTCAGGTTTGCTCCACTAAGATCGGCCCCGATGAGATTCGTATCTTGCAGATTGATTCCACACAAACTTGCGCCTTTCAGGCAAGCACCTTGAAGATCTGGTAAAATCTCCGGGTTCTGGACGCGCCATTGATTCCAAATCAGTGCACCTTGTTTGAGCCGCTCGAGTTGTTCGATATTTGCCATATGCTTTACAGACGCGTTGGTTTGTCCTTCTTTTCGGAGAATCATGCGTGTCTCTTTATTGTCACATTTCCGTGTGTGTCGATTCATCTCCCCTTAAGGCATGTTGAGACGATGACCAACACCGCTTACACAGAAATACCGATCACGAAGGTTGGAACTTCATAAGTCTTTTTTTTTGCATTGGACACGGCAAGTTTCGTTCCACAACACAGACTCTTATCATGGAAGCAGTTTTTACATACGGCACACTTGAGATTTCTGAAGTCATGCAAGTGGTAACAGGCCGACGGTTTGCCTCCTATGAAGCCAGCGCAACAGGCTTCGACTGCTTCATGATTCAGCATCGCATCTACCCCGGCATGACACCCAGCCCAGGAAAATCGACAGAGGGCAGAGTGTATCTGGAGGTCGATTTTTGCTCCTTGCAGCTCCTTGATCACTTTGAGGACGAGGTCTACACCCGAGAACTTGTCGAGGTAAAAATGCATTCAGGAGAGTCGAACATGGTGGTCTACGCTTATGTCATTCCACTCGCGTGCCAAGGTATCCTGTCGGACGAAACTTGGGACCGTCAGCACTTTATCGACAGGCATTTGCATTCGTATCTTGAAGCCTGTCGAAACTTTCATCAGCGTTTGTCTGGTCAGATTCAAAACTCAACCGATTAAACCGCTGAGCAAATCAGACGATTTGATTCCTTTATACCGTTCAGAAAGCTGCTTCATTTCCAGAGGCCACTGACGATGGGCACCTGGACTTGACAGATCCTAATGTTAGAATGATTCTAATTCATGGGAAGGATGAGAACAGGAATCTTAAACCCTTATTAACGCCAATAAATCTGATAGCCCAGCCTCAAGCTGCTGGCCCGCAACTCACGGCCCAACTAATTGCGATTTCCCAATATGCCATGTGCGAGGGTGATCATCCGACAGCTAAATAAGGTAAAAGGCTGAGTGGATGACTATTTTCCCAAAGCCAGTCTAGCCGCCGGGTATAATACGTTACGCACTAAGGTCCACTTTTCATATTCCTAGGAGGGGTTACATGAGAGGCAAGGTACAACACTGTGGAAAAACGGCAGTGCTGACAACACCAATGATTCGATGGAGCTTTGCGTTATTCCTAATATTGGGACTCGTGATAAGTGGCATTGGGCTCACGCTGGCTCAAGTGGACATGGAGTTTGATCTGCCCTTGGGATTGGACAGAGGCAGCATGGTCATCCCGAATGACAATCCATTAACACAAGAAAAAATTGCACTCGGCAAGCTGTTATTCTTTGACAAACGTTTGTCGGCCAACAATACGATCGCATGTGCGAACTGTCACATGCCAACTCGGGCCTTTACGGACGGTCAACCCGTTTCTACGGGTATACATCGCCAACAAGGTGGGCGGAGCGCTCCGGCAGCCATTAATCGACTCTTCAGTTCCGCGCAGTTTTGGGATGGACGCGCTGCAACACTGGAAGCCCAATCGGTTGGCCCATTTGTCAGCCCAGTTGAACATGGATTTGTGAACCACGACGCCCTCGTGACCAAGGTCAGGACCATTGAAGGATACACGCCGCTGTTTCAGGACGCATTCGGCACCGCCCCGATTACGGTTGCCCTTATTGGAAAAGCCATCGCCAGCTTTCAACGTACACTGCTTTCCGGAAACAGTAGGTATGATCAATTTGGTGCGGGTGGAGACGACACAGCTTTATCAGCTCAAGCCCAGAACGGCTTTCGGGTTTTTGTAGGTAAGGGACAATGTTTGCGCTGCCATTTTGGGTTCAACTTCACCGACGAAGGATTTCACAATCTAGGTGTGGATTGGGACAAAGATCAGGTGGACCTCGGACGATACGGCGTGACTAAGGACCCGAAGGATCTTGGGGCATTCAAGACTCCAACATTGCGGGAAGTCGCACGAACCGCCCCGTACATGCATGATGGACGATTCGCCACATTGGGTCAGGTCGTTGACTTTTACGATCAAGGCGGGATTGCCAATCCCCACCTTAGATCGGAAGAG
>JAYWMS010000467.1:0-1745 GCA_035873215.1 Nitrospirota bacterium
TGGTTGGGTGTTCGATTTCAAGACACTGGAAAGACGAGGGATAAAACATGGTTGAACAAGTCATCTGGCTATTGGCAGGGATCGGTCTCGGCGGAGGCGCCGCGTTCCTAAGGTTTTCGACCCGAATCAAGGGTTTCCGTAAAGAGATGAAAAGCCTGGAAGACGACCGACGCACAAACCAGGAATTCTACGCACGGATTCACGGAGACGTAGAACCTAAACTGGCGAATCTCCCTTCGCTTCTCAAAGGGGTCATGGAGGTAACGGAAGAAGCCGTCCTCGATCTCATCGTGCGCTTTCAATCCATCACCGACATGGCCTTGAATGAAGCCAAATCCACGACTACCCAATTCCCAGCCCAGGGGAAGGGGGAGTCTGAAACTGATGGCCCCCGAGTAGAAAACATGATGGAACAGACTGATGGGATGCTTGGGAATTTCGTTGAGAGCGTGAAGGAGTCATCTCAACTCGGCATGCAGGTGGCATTGGTCGTAGAAGAAGTTGATCGGACAACACAAACGATTCCACCTCTTCTGGAAGAGATCGAGTTCATCGCGGATCAAACACGACTGCTGGCGTTGAATGCCGCCATCGAAGCCGCCCGAGCCGGTGAACATGGTCGAGGGTTTGCTGTCGTCGCCGAGGAAGTCACGAAGTTAGCCACACGCTCACAGACAGCGGCGACGAATATCCGGGTGGTGGTCACTACCATGAATACCAGTACCCGCAACGCGATGAAAGCCTTGGAAGGGTTTACCGACATCAATCTGGATCAGATAACGATCACCAAAGATCGCATCTCGGAAATGGCGCATTCCATCAATGAACAAAACAGCCATCTCCATGAGGGCGTCCTGCAAGCCACCGAAAGCGCCACACGGCATGCCAACAATGTGACGGAGATTGTCATGTCAATGCAATTTCAAGACATCGCCAGGCAGAGACTTGAAAAAGCTATCGGCACGATTCAGGACATTCATGCAGACCTGAGTAGTGCCAATCAATCCGGAGATGGCCCGTCTATGAAAAACCGGCGAGCAGGAAGAAATGTTGCCAATTGAACCTGCACTAGCGCATGAATCCTGCTAGTGAAAACAACACAAGGTCAGTGAGGTAGTTACTTACCCCTAAGATAAATTCAATCGATAACTACTTCTTGTTATGGGTAAAGGAGGCAATAAACCTCTCCGGGCTAACGCTGGTGGCATTCCAACGAAAAAATTTTTCATATCTGAATTTCCACCTTTAACTCTCCATTTTCTGCGTTTCTGCCCATCCCCCCTTCCTGTCTTTACATTGACTTTTTTTCCACCTCGGAATATAGTTTTTTCTTCTTACTTTCTTTTTATTTCACTACCTACTGCGGTCGCGTTCCCTCAACTCATATGTAGAGAGTCTACCAGTCGGCTAACTCATCCCTCTCTACCGTAAACCTCATGTCTTTCACCATCATTGTTATCATCAAACAAGACCCTTTTGCTTCACACAGGGCTGCTGAAGGTTTACGTATTGCGTTGGGCCTCTCAACGGGTACGAGCATGCTCTCCATCATTCTCCTTGGAAAAGCCCGCTTACTTTTAACGGATGACTTCGTCGATGCTATCGATGCCGAGATTCTCGAAAAACACCTTCCTGTGATTCAGGAACTTGAGATACCTATTCTGGTTCCCGAGGGCACATCTCGATCGTTTACTCTTGATCCTGGTTTTGCCGTCAAGGAAGTATCCCTGTCGGCCATCAATTTA
>JAYWMS010000484.1:0-2383 GCA_035873215.1 Nitrospirota bacterium
TGGATCACTTCGATCCACGGCGAGACTTGACGGACCGGCCCATTGTGGCCACTCAAATCGTCCCCACGACCTGGCAGGATTTAGGAATCAGTCTGTTCGGACTGATTCCCATTTCAGCGGACGTTAAAGGAACTTATGAAATTCAGGTCATTAACGGACTCACGAATACGTTTTCGAACAGTGCAGGAACTCCTACCCCGGGGGATGGTTTGAGGCCGGCCAAACCTGGGCTCACTAAAGATAACAACGGCGATAAAGCCGTCGTGGGACGCGGGACACTCAAATTCTTGGATCAATATGAAATCGGGTTCAGCGGATATAACGGACAGTCGAGTCCAACCTCGAAGAATCGCATCGCCGGGTACGGATTCGACGCGGAGTTCAAACCTCGGGGCATTCCTACGTTGGAAGACTTTGAGTTCAAGGGCGAATATTCAAACTTTGGGGTACAAGGATTGACGGCCCCTTCCAGATTATACGGCTATTACGCCCAAATCAATTATCACTTCTGGTTTCAGTCCTTGAACAACACCTTTTTGGGCCGACCGTATAACAATCCCACGTTTACTGCGGTATTCCGTTATGACCATGCCAAGATCAGTACCACCGCCGGCATTGGAGACCTTATGGCAGATCGGTACACGTTTGGGCTCAATTATCGGCCCATTGAAGACTATGTCATCAAGACGGAATACGAAATCAACAACGGCAACTTCGCGCGAAATGGTGCGAACGGGTTTATCGCTTCGATGGCCTGGCTGTTTTAATCGCATTTGAGCGAAGCTATGATGAAAAGCCTTTCCGCACGTATGGTGATATTTTTTGTTCTTGTTCTGGTCATGGCCCTTCCTCAAGCAATGGCCATCGCAGAAGATCTCGCTATTATTATCAATCCCAAGAATCTTCATACCAACATCAGTCGTTCCTCTATCGCCAGCATGTATCGGGGCGAACAGCTCCATTGGCCGAGTGGAGGGCGCATCAAATTAGTGAATCGCGAAATTTCGTCTCTCAGCCGCAAGGAGTTTTATCGAACCGTGCTGAACGCCAAGCCTGATCAAACGTTTTATCGCCCCGGAACTCCCGTGGCAGTCCAAAGTCTCATTCAACGGTCGGACGAGGCCGTCATTCGTTTTGTCGCTGCCATTGAAGGGGCTATTGGTTACGTGCGGCTTTCTCGAGTCACGGACTCCGTCACGGTGGTACAAATCATTCCTGAGGGATAGTGGTGCATGATGGGTTCCTCTCTGCTACAGAAACTGATTGTCCTATTCCTCGGCATCTTCTTGTGTTCCGCCGGGGCCCTCACGTACTTGACCTATGAATCCAGCCGGGAAGCGATCTTACAGGAATTTAATATTCGCGGGAGAGAACTGGCCAAGGCGATCGCCTTGGAATTACGGGATGATTACGAGCAAGGGAACGTCGAAGGCCTGACCACGCATCTGCAGTCAATGGGAGACGCGGAAGGCGTATTGGCCATCTTAGCCTACAAGAACAACCAGGAAATTTGGATCGAGTCATCCATCATCGAGTTGACAGATGCTGAACTCCTGCTTCGTCAACCTCAAACTTCTTGGCAGATCAATCGCACGTTATTCAAAGGTGCGCATGTTCGTGAATTTGGAAACAGGGTCACCTCGATTCAATCGGCTCCATCAAACAGAAATAGTGACACACAGGCATTGGGATGGGTAAAAATTCTGTTGGACCGTACGCCCCTGCAAGTTCGTTTGACTAGTTTGCTGATGAAGATCCTGACTAGCAGCACACTCATCATATTGAGCGGGGGTCTCCTATTTGTCGTGCTGCTTCGCCATTCACTTAAGGCGATCCCACCGCTCATTGAGGCCACCCAACGCGTTGCTAAAGGTGAGCTCACGACCATGGTTCCCGTGACGACCCAAGATGAATTGGGTCAATTGACAACCTGGTTCAATGAAATGACAGCACAGTTGCACAAAACAACCGTGTCCAAAAACTACGTCGATAATATCATTCAATCGATGATGGATACGCTCATCGTGGTTGACCCGCGGGGAATTATTCGCACGGCGAATCAGGCCGCACAGCGTCTTCTCGGCTATGAGGAATCCGAACTCATCGGACAACCGTTTTCGCTCATCTTCGGTGGCGATGGAAAAGAGGCACGGCAGGATCTTCTACAGGACATCCTTCGCAAGGGTACCATGAGCCATATTGAGACGACCTATATCCACAAAAGTGGACGGAGCATTCCGATCTTATTTTCGTCAGCAGTGCTCTATCATGAATGGCGACAGCCCCAAGGTATTGCCTGTTTGGGTCAAGACATCACCGAGCGCAATAAAGCCACTGACCTGATTCAGTTTTCTCATGGACTCTTGGAAGCCATCCATGGAGC
>JAYWMS010000522.1:0-3494 GCA_035873215.1 Nitrospirota bacterium
CAGATAACCGTCAAATCCTTCATCGTTCGTCAATTCCTTGACACCTCACAAGCCGATATTCTTGCTAGGGCTGAAGCAAAGGCCTACGCCGATTGACAATCATATCTCGTTGAAATATTAGAAGAAATAGAACAGAAAATCAGATCTGTTCGTTTTTACCTGCAAGGGATCTGGGAAAGATTTGCCTGGCAACAAAATTGCGATGGGTGAAGCATAATTAGGTATAGGTAATAGTGACCATGCGCTTCATTCCCATGTGGTAGGCCAAGCAAAGCCAAAGGAGGATCCCGATGGCACAAGTACTGAACTTTTCTAAACCTGTCAATGCGCTGACTCAAACCTCCCTTCTCAAGACAGGTCAGTATTCCGTTCGTCCGGCATGGCTGATCGAGATGATTCGTGAGATTGAACCCTATCAAGAACGAATCTGGAATTGCCCGCTCGTGAAAGAAACATCCAAGGGAGTCCTTTCTCTTCAACAAATGCGTGGGTGGCTCACACAGCTTTACCCCTTTGTTGAAACCTTTCCACAATGGATTGCGTTGAACATCGCGAAAGCGCCAGATGCCTTTTCTCGGGAAATCCTCATCGACAATGTGCGTGTGGAGAAATGGCATGCCAAGCAATGGCTCGAGATGGCAGAGGCCTTTGGTCTCACCCAAGTTGAACTCATGGAAGCAGCTATTTTGCCTGAGGTCGAAGCATTGACCCATTTCATGTGGTCGATCAATCTTCGTGGGACCTTAGCGGAAAGTATCAGTGCAATGACCTTTGCCATCGAAGGAACAACGCAGGGGATTGCGCGGGCAGTTTTGCAAGGATTTCAGAAATACGATGGGCGGGCTGGTATTCATCTCACGAAAGGTGCCTGTGCCTGGATGAATAACCATTCCCGGTATGATCAAATACATTTAGCAGAAGCCCTAGAAATCATCACACGCTTCACGCAGACAGAAGGATCCAGAGTGCAGGTGTTGACTGGGGCAAAGCGGAGCCTGGAATATTTCCTGATGGCCTTAGACGCCTGTTACCAAAATTTTGCGCCGGTGAGCCTATCAGAGGACATCCGCGGTTTTGCGTGTTGAACTAGGGCCAGGAAGGTCCATAACTAAAGAGGGGAGCGATTGCCCTCCGGTCGGTTTGGGCACTACCCGTTGTCGAACGAATCCTTATGACGATGGCACATAATGCCGCCTAGACGACACGTCCGTTTGCCCCTTAGAGAGGTTGGGCGTTAGGCTTGCAGCCCTGTTGACCGTATGCCATTCGCTTGGCATGCAACTCATCGCCAAGGGGCCCTGCGATGTTGAGCCAAGTGGGAAAAAGGGCCCTGTTCCGAAATTGCCTGGTGAGAGGGATTCCATTTTTCAATGAGAGTCCTGAGCAAGGTAGTTACCCGAGTGCCCGTCATCTCCTGCGAGCCCTTCCCTGCTGCGTCTTTCCTCTCTAGACAATATCGTCTTGCAATACGGAGAAGCTCGTGAATCAAAAGATCTATGTGGGGAACCTTCCCTATGAATCAACCGATCAAGACCTTATGGAGTTATTTTCCCAGCATGGGGAGGTGGCATCTGCGAATGTGGTAACTGATCGATACACCGGGCGATCACGGGGTTTCGGGTTTGTAGAAATGGCCAGTGCAGACGATGCGCAAAAAGCCATTGCCGCGCTCAACGGTTCCGATTGTCAAGGGCGCAATCTCGTCGTGAATGAAGCGAGACCCAAGGAAAAAGGTCGTCCGACGTACTAGTCCAGACGCGCACCGGAATTCACTTTTCCCCATTACCATCAACCATCGAGGGGTCCAAAACGATGCCTGGGAAGCGCCCCTCGCTTTGCTGAAGCCAAAGCTTTCATGCACTGAAACCTGTGTTTAAATCGAGAGCCTCCCTCGGACGGACTGCACAGAAGCCCACTTCTGCCCTAAAAGGGAGAAAACATCGCTGGCGAACCGATCGACATTGATTAGGGCATGCTTTTTCAACACTCCCAGAAACGAGGTTTTGACCTTTACAACCCCTCCTAAGGAGGGTATCCTTAGAAGAACCTACCGGAACAGGGCCCCTCCTAACCAGGGCCCCTAGTCAATAATAGACGAAAAAACTCCGACCTTTATTAAGAGAATAGTAAAAGGTCATGCAACGCTCAGGTTTCAAGACCAAAGATTTGAGCCAACAGTAAACGAGCAGTGGTCACTCACAGCAAGGAACGTATTCATGACGACATCGACCGACACTCTAAACCCAACACCTGTTGCCACAATAGATTTCTCCACGATTATTTTATTTAGTCTCGTTGCCATAGGGGCCATGATTGGATTGCCAACCTACGCCTACTACTATGATTTTTCGTGGGTGGATTGGACCATGTTTGTCGTACTCTACATTGTCACGGGCTTGGGCATTACCGTGGGATATCATCGCATGCTGGCGCATCGGAGCTTCACCTGTCCGGATTGGGTAAAAACCATTTTGCTTGTGGCGGGTGGTTGGGCGTTGCAAAATTCAGGAATGAAGTGGGCATCCGATCATATTCGACATCACGCGCGGTGTGATCAAGAAGAAGATCCGTACAATGCCATGCGCGGGTTTTGGTATAGCCACTGTGGGTGGTTGTTCTGGCGATCTCCCTATCGGGATGAGAAGTATGTCTCGCGTTTGAAGCAGGACCCCGTCGTCCTCTGGCAAGAAAAGTACTATCTTCCTATCGTGTTGTCAGGGCTCCTGCTGCCCTTCGTCGTAGGCTTTCTTTATAACGGGTGGGTCGGTGGCCTAGGGTGTTTTCTCTTAGCCGGCGTGGGCCGCACCTTCCTCGTGTTGAATTCCACCTTCTGCATCAACTCCGTCTGCCATTTGTGGGGAGATCAACCCCATGGCGACTCCAATTCCAGTCGAGACAGCTGGGCTGTGTCGTTAATCACCTTCGGTGAGGGTTACCACAACTACCACCACATGTACCAAAGTGATTACCGCAACGGATCCATGTGGTACAACTTCGATCCTTCCAAATGGTTGATCTACGGGTTGTCTAAGATGGGACTGGCCAGTTCCCTCCGCCGCCAAGCTTAACAGGGCGTTGAAAAGGCTCGTCAGCGGCGTTCTCGGTCGGTTGTCGTGCTCACGTACTGGCTGTACGCTCCGCTCTCCAACCTTCCTGCGGCCTTGCTGAGCGAACCTTTTGAACATCCTGCCGGTAAAAAAAGAGGAACTGAAAAGTCTCTCAGCTCCTAGGGCTGGCTTTGGCAGATAGGCTCCGACCTACGGTTTACGAAAGCGTGACCCCCACCTACTGCAGCCAACCAGAATTCATTCCAGGCAACCCCAGACAAGGTTTTCTCAAATTACGAAGTTTGGCTGGAATAGGCCTGAGTAGGCTGGGGTGTTGTAGCGTTGAGCACAAAATGAGCACAATTAACGCGACCAATGGCATTTCAGCCCATTCATATCCTTAACTAGAAAAGAAATGTTCTTTTGGTGACTTAGTGGCTGGCATGG
>JAYWMS010000523.1:0-3857 GCA_035873215.1 Nitrospirota bacterium
CCGAGTTAAATGAAGAAATCTTTGAAGGGGCGTTGTGACAAAGTTTCACCAGGATTTGTGGGGCGAGTGGGACAGCATTCAGGATCAAAATTCGATGATAAACAATGAAATCGACTGCTGACAGTGGTGCATTTCGTTTTAGTATATGAGCCTGCTTTTGACCCGTACCGAGGAAACGTCGAGCAAACGGCTTAACCTCCGCAACCGTTGCAGACTCCCCTTCTTCGATGAAAAAGGAATTCCCTCAGGCAGAAACTTTTTGAGTGTGTTTGGCGAGAATCTCGTTGATGAGGGTCTGATACCCCTTGGAACGTTGTTTGGCCTCTTTGCGAACCGCCTTTAACACATTGGGATCGACGCGAAGAGCAATAAGTTGTCGTGGCGTTTTCCCCATCGGTGGGCGCCCTACTCGACGCATGGCCCGTAATTGAGCTGAGTTCGACTCAGGAATATCGGAATAGTCAATCTTTCGAGATTTCACGGTACCCTTTCCGTTCTTTTTGGCTGGCACGCCGCGCACTGATGAGCCGGATGTTTTCCCCATCACTATTCCTCCTCACCGTATAGGCCACCATCAAAATTCGGCCTTGAGACGACCGACCCAAACGGAGATATCGAGCTTCTTGAACCGAATGGTTCAGATCAGGACCATCCAAACCATTAGAATCGAGAAAGACCGATGCCGCTTCTTCAAATGAAACACCATGCTTAGCAAGATTCGCCTCAGCTTTTGAGGCATTCCATTCAAACACAATTTAGTATAGACAAAATTCTCGGGACCGGCAATGCCTCGGTCACCTTGCAAGGGGGAGGCAGAGGGTCACAGGAGTGTAGAGCCAGGTTGTGTTGGCCCATCTGAAACCTCCTCGTGTGATCCAGCCCCCTTTTTCAGGTGCCTGTCAATTCCGGGCCATCTCAGTTCTTTCAAATCGAAATGCCGATAACGTTGCTTCTTCCACCACCTCCTGGGTCCCAAGGATACAGTGGTGCAATTCGTTTTAGAATATGGGCGTAAAAGACTCCCGCCCCCTTTCTGCTCGTCCATCTCTTCTTTGAAGGTCAACCGTTGGCTTAGGAAGCAGGGCTGGGACGGAGTCGGCTTCCCACGACACTTCCAGCTTCAGCTATTTTGGGACAGATAACCGATAGGCAATACAACCATAACCAAACGGAGGAAAAGAAAGTAGAAACGACACAGGGTAACATGACCACTGGTTGATTCATGGCAGCCAATAAATGGAGCAAGTGACTCGCCGTAGTGTGAAAGGGTCCTTGGATCGTGTGAAACCCCTCTAATGAAAAATTCGCCATGAATATCCCAGTCACGATAAACAGGGTCACCAGAAATAATCCCAAGAAAAAGCAAAGGTAGACCCCGACTTGATCAATAAAAAAAGCCACACATGATTTCCAAATGGATTTCGTAGATTGTACCCAGTCTATTAATTTTCGAGTTTTATACAGTGCCAGATAATCCCCTACCAGATTCATCACCAGAGGCATGGTGAGCACCCACAAGACATACTCGGTCCCGGAAAAAACAAATCCTGCATCTTGAATACGTTGACCAAATACATTGGCAGAATGATGATATTCCCGAAAAAGACGTTCCGTGCCCAAAACACTCCCCATGATGAATAGACAACACCCCACACTTAGGAGAGAGGCCACACAGGATCGGAAAAAACATTTCCACGTAAAATGCTGTTCATAAAACAGGCCAGAAAAAACGGCCTGAACTGAATGGGGGGCATTCAACACCACAGAAGATGTTAAGGACCCTATCTTGGAGAAGATATCACCCCACATAGCTCTCAATTGGGCACCTCTTTGTAGGGAAATGAGAGCAATCATCGAAATATATAGGGAATGATGACCAATGAATTCCAACAGAATCGTAATTGGGTTGTGACCTGTTTTCGGAAAGACGCCAAGAGAACCTGAATACGACACCAGGTATCCATTTGAAGAAAAAGTGGTAGGGAGAAATCCCCACGGGGGTAAAACCCGAGCTCGAGTGAAATAAAAAGTCTAACAAGAATGATAAGCCAGGCATTTCCCCGGCGTCGGATCTCGTATAGAAAATCGTGTCTACTTCCTAAACACGTGTTTACTCATTATCACTCGTTTCAGAATCGCACCGAAATCCGACAGGCCATCTTTGAGTACATTGCAGCCCCGAGGAGTTTGAGCGGCGGGCGGGGACTCTTAACTTCGTGTCTTATTTTTTAGGGCCACCTCAGCCTGCGCCCAAACCTTCTCCTACGGTTGTACACTTCGTTGTAGAATATGGGTGACCTCTTCTTCCGCGATTCAGCCTCATGCCGTGATTCCCGACGTCTTCACTCGGGAAACGATCTAGGCTTCCCCACCAGGGTCCGCTTTATGGGGTGAGCAAAAAGAATCCCGACCCCTTCCCCTTTTCTGACCCCTTCCCCTTTTCTCCGACCAAAAAATAGAGGTATTGAATGTGTTGTCATGTTCCGATAATATGAGACAATGATAGAGCAGTTTGGGAATCAGCTGGCCCAAGATTTATTTAACGATGTACATTCATCCACCACACGGCGTTTTTCTGCAAAATTGAGACGTGTCGCAAGAAGAAAGCTATTGTTTCTGCATGATGCAGCAGAACTAAAAGACCTACGGATACCTCCAGGAAATAGGCTTGAAGCCCTCAAGGGAGTGCTAAAAGGACGTCATTCCATTCGGATCAATGACCAATGGCGTGTGGTTTTTCGCTGGGAAGGCGGGAATGCGTTCAATGTGCAAATAATGGATTATCACAAATAGACTGATAACCGGAGGATGACGATGAAACAACCCAAAAACCCATTCCATCCTGGTGAAATGTTGTTAGAGGAATTTCTCGAACCGGCAGGAATCAATCAATCACAATTTGCGCAAAAGGTTGGTTGGACACGCACGCGGGTCAATGAATTCATTAAGGGAAAGCGAGGCGTCACAGCTGATGCAGCATTAGATTTAGCCAATGCGTTGGGTACGTCCCCTAAGCTCTGGATGAATTTCCAAGCCACCTTTGATTTGGACCAAGCGACAAAACGAAGAAAATCTGCATGAAGGGGAGGGAAGGTCTTCTTTATATGGCATTGCAAGACCTGGCCCCATTTCTGCACCAAAATTCTTTCTTTAAAAGCTAAACCCTGATAGCCTGGATCTGCTAATCAAACAATCAAAAGGGAGTGTGGTGAAACACGTCTTTTTGTCAACACTCGAATAGACACGTATCCTTTGAGGCAGGAAGAACCATGGCGCACGCATTGATTCTGACCGTAATTGGCAAAGATCAACCGGGCCTAGTTGAAGCGCTGTCGGATGTCATTGCCCAGCACGAGGGAAGCTGGGACGAGAGCCGTATGGCCCGCCTGGCAGGCCATTTCACAGGAGTCGTCCAGATCCACCTCCCCGAAGACCGAGTAGGGGGGCTGATCGCTGCCCTTCCGACGTTAGCCGATCGAGGACTTTCTGTCAGTGTGGTCGAAAGTGACTGGTCACTTGCGGTGGTTGACCATCAAGAAACCTGGCGACTCAAGTTGGTTGGACAAGACCGGCCAGGGATTATACGGGAGATTTCGCGGACCTTGGCGTCACTCGGGGTCAGTGTGCAAGAACTCCGGACGGTAATCGAGAGTGCGCCCATGTCTGGGGAGCGGCTCTTTCGGGCTCAGGCCGAGCTTGTTCCACTCGCCAACGTCGGGTTCGAACAGATCCGCACGGCTCTCGAACATCTGGCCGATGACATGGTCATCGACATCACACTGAAGACGGGCAAGGAATAAGTATGTGTTAATGCAAGTGAGGTGGCCCCCAAAAAACAGACACGAAGTTAAGAGTCA
>JAYWMS010000176.1:0-13540 GCA_035873215.1 Nitrospirota bacterium
CTAAGATTAAGATTAGGATGGCTCCTAGGACGTTGAGGCCATATTCAATGAGGAGTGAAATCCCTACTTTCAGCATGTCCGGTGATGACATGTTCATGAAGTTGCTCCCTTGGTGTGGCTTTCGTGCGAGTATGGGCGCATAGTATTTTCCTTGCCGGGAATGTTGAAAAAATCCGCCTGCGGCGTTCTCGCCCTTTTGCCGTGCTCACGTACTGGGAGTATGCTCCGCGCGCCAAACTGGCTGCGGCCTTGCCCGTGGAAAAGGGCGTCTTGGCGCCCTTGGGTTTGGGCGGGTGACAAAGTGGACCCTTCGGAAAGACTCAGCAACCGTGATTAAAGTCAAGGGTTGAAAATTGATTTGGGTTCCATGCCGTTTGGGTTTTGACCATAGTATTGAGAATGACCAGAAGTTTTCGCATACAGGCTGTCAGGGCCACTTTTGGTTGTTTCCCGTGTACAATCAGGCGTTGGTAAAATGGTTTGATGACCGGATTAAATCGTGAAGCTGAAAGGGCCGCCATGTAGAGGGCGGCGCGGACTTGGGCGCGTCCTCCCCAGACCATTCGTTTGCCGCGAAAGTTTCCACTGTCGCGGTTTAAGGGGGCGACGCCCACGAGCGTGGCGATTTCCCTGCGGTTGAGCGTTCCCAGTTCGGTCAGGCTACTCAGGAGATTCATCGACAAGACATTGCCTACACCGGGGACGCTTCGGATGAGCGAATCTTTTTCTTTCCATCCGGGAGTCGTTTTAATAATCGCGGCAATGTGTCCTTCGATTTTTTGGAGACGTTTTTCCAGGGATTCCATATTGGCTTTGATATCTTTGCGTATCCATTTCGCCGCTTGTTGGAGGCGGGTTTTTTCGGCCGTCAACATGGCGAGCAACTGGCGCCGTCGCGTCACCAAGGCCGTCAATTCCTGGGTCGTGGCGTCTTTCATGGGCCGAACCGTTGGCTGAATCGCGGCCCCGAAGCGAGCCAAGATTCGGGCGTCCAGGGCATCAGTTTTGGCCAGGGTCCCCAGGGCCTTGGCAAAGTCACGCACCTGACGGGGATTCATGACGACTGCCGGCAACTCAGCTGTGGTTAAGGCCGCATATAGGAGCGTTTCCAGGCCCCCCGTGGCTTCCATCACGATGAGAGCGGGTTGAAGCGTTTGGAGTCGCTCCACCAGCGAGGCGATGCCGGAGTCGTTGTTGGCAACCGACCATGGAAGAGAATTGGCATCGTCCGCCACGTCTAACCGCGTTTTGCAAATGTCGATACCGAGAAACAGTTCTACGGATTTCAAGTTCATCGCTCTGCCTCCCAACCTTGTGGATACGGGCTTGGTGTCCCAGGCAACCGTTCGGGTTCATCAGAGAAAGGGCATGACGACCTGCGCTGAGTCACGGGCTGATTCCCACAGGGCAAACGGTCTATCATGCCGAGATTCACAATGCCTTCAGGGTACAGTCTTTTTTCTTCGTTCGCTACACGCTCTTCAGGGAAAAGGCGGCTCGTGTTGTTTGGGCCACACCCTTTGCTTGCATCATACAAGGGCAGGCTTTTTTGACCATTCCCGTCGGTGGCTGATATCGATTTGTCTAGGGCCTTTGGGAGCCATGTGAGAGAAATATTCAACAAGCCTCTATTTATAAAGTGGGTTCGCTGAGGTCTCCGGTATACCTTAGCGCTTTCGACCGAAGAGCGGTAATTGTAGGGAGATGCTTTCAGGTCGATAGTTGTCCCCCCTGTTCCTGTTTTCCGGCGGAGCCTATGGAGTCTATGTCCTTGCCTTTGGGTTGTGGAAGTGGTAGAGTTACCGCGTCTATCCAAGGTGGGCTGAGGCCCACTTTTTTTTGCTTTGTGGTTCCCACCTAGGTGAACGGCAGAGGGTCGGTTGTGAGTACGATGGACCTGCAGAATCAGCTCTTTCGAATGGCTGATCCTTTCGCAAAGGCATTAGACTTGGAACTGGTTGATATAGTTTGTCACGGCAAAGGGGCTGGCACAGTCGTCTTGATCACGTTGGATAAGGAAGGCGGAATCGGGATTAAAGAGTGCGAGGGGTTTCACAAATCTTTTTCTCATGCACTTGACCTGGCAGAACTTATTCCTCATGCCTATCGCCTTGAGGTTTCCTCACCTGGACTCGATCGACCTCTCAAGCGTCTCAAAGACTATCAGCGAGTCGTAGGCAAGTTGCTACGAGTGAAAGTCCATGAGCCAAACGGTGGCAAGGGGTCCTGTGTCGGACGATTGACTACCGTGAGTGAGGAAGGTGTTCTGCTTGCTGTGGAACAGGCCAAAGGCTCTTTTCAAGAGATTGCCCTCAAATGGAATCAGATCATTGGTGCGAAACAAGAGATAGAATTCTAGGTGGCCCTTGATCACTAAATTATTGTGTGCGGGGTGTTAAATAATTTTTGGATTTCTCTGGCGCAGATTGGCCATGACACATCCTCAGAAAATGGCAGATGATGCAGGAACTGTTCAAAAAGGCCGTAAGTGACGAAGAGAGGAAAAACCTCCGTGAGCTTACGTTTACCTCTCCGAGCAGCGAACGGCGCGAAGAGCGCCAAGCCTGTGAGCCCGAAGGTTGAGAGCGTTGCCGCCGGGCTTTTTCTACGGTTCTCTGAATGCGTCTCATGATGGGGAAGGCAGCAGAATGCAGCAGCATAGAGAAGGGGAAAACCTATGAAACGTGAATTGATGTCTGTCATTGAAGCAGTTGGACGAGAGAAAGGCATTGATAAAGATCGAGTCCTCGCTGCTGTGGAATCGGCCCTGTTAACTGCTGCAAAGAAACGTTACGGAAACAATGAAAACATCCAAGTGCAAATTGACCCAGAGTCTGGAGAGATTTCGATTGTGTCATTAAAGACCATAGCGGATGAGGTGACGGATGAGAAATCGCAAATTTCATTAACAGAGGCCCGGTCTATTGATGCTGAAGCCGAACTTGGTGATGAAATCGGTTCCCTAATCGATATGGAAGAATTTGGTCGGATTGCAGCTCAAGCCGCAAAACAAGTGATTTGTCAAAAAGTTCGGGAGGCGGAATGGGAAGCGATTGAGCGGGAATATTCCAAGCGTGAAGGTGATCTCGTTCACGGGGTGATCTTGGGACAGGAACGACGAAATTATCTAGTTGAAATCGGTAAAACAGAGGCGTTGTTGCCAGTTCATGAGCAGATTCCTCGAGAGGTTCACCGGCGGGGTGATCGTGTTCGCGCCTTGTTACTGGAGGTCCGGCGATCCCCCAAAGATGTCCAGGTCATACTTTCACGAGCCCATCCGCAATTCGTGGTGAAATTGTTTCAATTGGAGGTGCCTGAGGTCACGGAAAAAATCGTGGAAATCAAGGGTGTGGTCCGTGAACCTGGAGATCGGACAAAGATCGCGGTCAGCTCACGGGATAAAGCGGTTGACCCCGTTGGAGCGTGTGTCGGTATAAAAGGTTCGCGTGTTCAGGCAATTGTCAGAGAACTCAAAGGTGAAAAAATTGACATTATTCCCTGGACGACTGATCCGCGAGTCTTCATCGGGGAGGCCCTAAATCCAGCGTCAATCGAAAAAGTGGGTATAGATGAACAAAAGAAGGCTGCGTTAGTTGTTGTGGCGGATTCACAATTATCTTTGGCAATTGGGAAAAACGGGCAGAACGTGAGACTTGCTGCGAAGCTGACGGGTTGGAAAATTGACATCATTAGTAGTACCGAATATGAAAAAGAAAAACAGGAGCGAGAACAGGATATTAAGGCTGCGATAGCCGAGGAGGCTGCCGCTCAACGAGAGCACGATGAGGCGAGTGTGTCGGTTACCAAAGAGGGAGAGTCCGGTGCTGACAGTGGCAATGAAGAGGTGAGAGAGGATTCGGGTTCTGAAGTTAGTGAACCCCAATCTGCTTCCTCTTGATAATCAATGACCCGTAGAAACTTATGCGTGTTTATGAATTAGCCAAAAAGTTGGGCATGGATAGTCGGGCACTTATTCCCGAACTCGTGCGCCTAGGCATTGAGGTCACCTCTCACAGTAATACGTTAGGGGATGACGATGTCAAAAAAGCATTGACGGCTTTGTCGGGACACACCACGTTCCCCTCAGAAAAGAAAGAATCCCCCCACAGTGATCGTCGATCTGCAACATCCCCAAAGAGTGGGAAAAAGCAGTCGGTGCGTGCAGGGAAGGCCCGTCCAGTACCGGAAGAGGAGGATGCCCCTAAACCCGAAAAAAAACACATTCTTATTAAGCGCAAAAAAGAGGAAGTCGAGCCGGCTTCCGTAGACGGGGAATTTCCCACCCTGGAATCCGATTTCATTCCTGAGGGTGTTAGCGAGGCAGTACAAGAGACTTCTTCCTCATCATCTGTTGGCCTAGACAATCCTGAAATTGCCGCTATGGCAGAGTCGCTATCCGTTTCACCCGACCAACCGGCTTTGGAGGAGGTGAGTGAAAAGGGAGTGCCCACACCGATCCCCGATCAGGTAACATCAAAAGACAAGCGTGATTTAAAGGATGGTGAAGGGGGCAAGGAAAAGGGCCAGGGCGAAGAAAAATCCAAAAAATCAAAACGAGCGGGAAAGCCACGTAATGAGGATCTGATGGCCCAACGGTATGAAGATGCGGCGCGCTGGCAAGACTTACGGCCTCTTCCCAGCCTTCGCCGAGAAGATCGTTCCCGACATGTGCCAACTTCAGGTCCAACGGAAATCACCAAACCGCGAAGGAAAACCGTCAAGCTCACTCCAGGCATTACGGTCAAAGAGTTTGCAGAATTATTGGGTCTGCGAGCAGCTGAAGTCATTCGAAAACTTATGGAGGTAGGGGTAGGACTGACATTGAATCAACCGATGGATCTGGATGCTGGGTTTCTTATAGCGGAAGGGTGTGGAATTCAAACCGAGATCGTAGAGGCAAAACAAGGTGAAGCGCTACTTGAAGAGGTGTTTGAAGCGCCTGGGGACGTCAATTTGGTTTCTCGAGCTCCCGTGGTGACCATTATGGGGCATGTTGATCATGGTAAGACCTCGCTCCTGGATGCCATCAGAAACAGTCATGTCACCGATCAGGAAGCTGGTGGCATTACGCAACATATCGGTGCGTATTCGGTCCAGGTTAGAGAGAAGCATGTCACGTTTCTCGATACGCCGGGGCACGAAGCGTTCACGGCCATGCGAGCTCGTGGTGCACAGGCTACAGACATCGTGGTCTTGGTGGTAGCGGCGGATGATGGAGTGATGCCGCAGACGGTAGAGGCGGCCAATCATGCCCAGGCTGCCCAGGTGCCCATTATCGTGGCTGTGAACAAGATTGATAAACCAGGGGCGAATCCTGATCGGATTAAGCAAGGCTTGTCGGAGAAGGGACTGCTCCCGGAATCATGGGGGGGCCAAACTATCTATGTCGAGGTGTCAGCCAAGGAAAAGCAAGGGCTTGATACGTTGCTGGATATGATTCTCCTACAGGCTGAAGTCATGGAATTGAAAGCAGATATCGGGCAATCGGCCAAAGGCATCGTACTGGAAGCCAGACTGGACCGTGGAAGAGGGCCTGTCGCAACGGTATTGGTTCAGAGTGGTTCGTTGCATATTGGGAATCCTTTTGTTGTGGGGACGACGAGTGGGCGTGTGCGGGCGATGTTGTCGCATGATGGGAGCAAAATTCGGGAAGCCGGGCCGTCAACCCCAGTTGAAGTCATTGGGTTGCTGGGGCTTCCGGCAGCCGGTGATCAATTTCTCTGTCTCAAAAATGAGCGAATGGCTCGTGAGGTAGCCGAAGCTCGCCACCAGAAACAGCGTAGCGCCGAACTTGGAAGTAGCGGAAACAGATTGACTCTGGAGGATCTCCTCACGCAAGGCAAGGAACCAGAGAAAAAGGAATGTTCAGTGGTGATCAAGGCCGACACGCATGGGTCGTTAGGGGCTCTGAGTGAAGCGATTCAGAAGATTTCAACGGACGCCGTGAAGGTGCAGGTACTGCATGGTGGAGTGGGGGGGATAACTGAATCAGATATTCTCTTGGCATCGGCCTCAAAGGCCTTGGTGTTTGGATTTCATGTCCGTCCAGAGCCCAAGGCCTCGGCATTAGCCGAGAGAGAGGATGTGCCGGTTCGATTGCATACGATCATTTATAATGTGTTGTCAGATGTCAAAGCCGCAGCCGAAGGGTTATTGGATCCAACTTTTACCGAACGCGTGTTGGGCAGGGCAGAAGTTCGAGAAATATTTTCTATTCCCAAAATCGGCACCATTGCTGGCTGTTACGTCACGGATGGGCATATTGCTCGATCCAGTGAGGGGGTACGGGTGGTGCGTGATCACGTTACCGTGTATGAAGGGAAATTGGGTTCACTTCGTCGATTTAAAGACGACGTGCGAGAAGTGCAGCAGGGTTATGAGTGTGGCATTGCCGTTGAGAATTTTAATGACCTTAAGAATGGCGATGTCCTTGAAGCGTTTGTCTTCGATAAATCTGCTGCCAAGCTCGTGCCATAGGTGAGAAACTTCCTCCTTTATATATGTGAAAGCTATGGTTGTTGGGGTCTGTCGAGTTAATCTTCATTTCCCTGATGGGCATTCCCTCAAAGGGAAGCGCCAAAGGCTTTCCAGCCTTAAGACACGCCTAGGGAATTCCTTCAATGTGTCAGTTGCCGAACTTGAGGGGCAAGACCTTTGGCAGAGATCGGTCCTTGGTATTGCCTGCATCGCCAATGAAGGAAGTCATGTGAATCGCGTCTTGGATCAGGCCTTGAACATGATTCGATCAAATCCTTCTTTGGAATTACTCGATGCGCAGATTGAGTTGTGGTAAGCGGTAGGTAGAATGAAGGCGGTCTCGAAGTTGACAACACATGCCCTGAGATGTTCCGAAGAGTCTGCCCGTATGGGGTCTCTAAGAGATGTCATGTGTGAAGCGTCATCCGTGAAACGAAAAGGAAAAAGACCAACGGGGTGTCTTCCATGCATAACGGTTCACCCAAAACGCATCACAAATACCGGTCTTTCTTCGACGCTGCTTAGGACAAGTTAAGCCATCCTGCTCAATTGTTAGATGAGGTTTGGAATCGCTCGAGGGGTAGGGGTCATTTTACAAAAAAATCGAGTGTTTCAACAGGCTGTGAGGATGGATGTGATGGCTAAACCCACATACAAACGGGCTGAGCGGGTGGCAGACCAAATCCGTATGGAAGTGGCGGACATTATCGCCAGAAAATCAAAGGATCCGCGATTGAACCTCGTTACCGTGACCAATGTGGAGGTCAGCAATGATCTTCGTAATGCCCGCGTTTATGTCACTACGCTTCAGAGTGAAAATCCCATTGATGAGGTATTGGCAGGCTTAGACCATGCCTTGGGGTTTATTCGAAGTGAATTGGGACGCCGGCTGGAGTTACGATATACCCCGGAATTAATGTTTAAGTCAGATGCGAGTGGGCCACAAGCTGAACGGATCTGGAAACTTTTGGATGAATTGCCGTCAGATTCTCCTAAAGAAATGGAATCTCATGAGGATGCGTCAGGCCTCGATAAGGGCAGGCAGGTATGATGGTGGGAATGCTTGACGTGAAGGCACCCTCGACATGCGATGGAATTTTGAATATTTGTAAGCCGATCGGTTGGACGTCACATGATGTGGTTGGTCGATTGCGTCGAGTGCTGGGTTTTCAAAAAGTAGGTCATGCAGGAACTCTCGATCCGGCAGCGACGGGGGTGCTTCCGATACTCCTTGGTAAGGGGACTCGAATCTCTGACTACCTCATGTCATGGGATAAGGAGTATGAAGGGGTACTACGCCTGGGTCAGGATACCGACACGCAGGATGCGACAGGAACTGTGATCATGGAATCCTGTGCGGCGAATGTGACGGAGGATGCGATACGTGAGGTGATGGGGCGATTTCAGGGAGAAATCAAGCAAGTGCCCCCGATGTTCTCGGCCGTCAAGGTCAACGGTCGACCCTTGTATAAAGCAGCTAGGGCTGGAATGGTTGTTAATCGGGAAGCACGCACGGTGACGATCCATCGGTTGGAGATTCTGAAGATTTACGAGCAGGATGTCTCCTTTCGTGTTGTGTGTTCAAAGGGAACGTATATACGAACGCTGTGTGCGGATATTGGTCAGCAATTAGGCGTTGGTGGGCACCTGCGAAGCCTGCAACGGGTTCGTGTCGGTCCCCTACATATGTCCCATGCGCTGTCTCCGCAGGATATTGAACCGCAGGTGAATCCATCACAACGAATCCATTCCTTTTTGAGTCTGGATGAAGCTCTGAATTCCATGCCTGTAGTCATGGTGGATTCCTCAGTGGTGTCGCGAGTGTTGAACGGCTGTGCAATTCCTTTCTCAACTGTCACTCAACAAGAAGTTGCATATGGAGATCCGAAACAATTAGATTTAATCTTTCGTGTGAAGGATCCCCTCGGGCGGTTACTTGGGCTGGGAAGATGTGCATCCCAATCCGGGGCATTGCCTGCATCCGATTCACAATTGGTTATGATTAAGGTATTGGCTGAGCCCTCGTTGAGCGCTAGCTATTGATCGATACTGACTGTCTTGCCTGGACAACGGAGAAGGAGGCATTCTTTAATGGGACTCACAAAGGAAGTAAAAACCTCAACTATTCAAGGTTATCAGCGGCATCCGCAGGATACCGGTTCATCGGAAGTGCAAATTGCCGTGTTGACGACTCGAATCAATTCGTTGACGGAGCATTTTAAAGCCAACAAGAAAGATCATCATTCCCGACACGGGTTGTTAAAAATGGTGAGTCGGCGTCGTCGGTTATTGGACTATTTACATCGAGTCGATGCTGCTCGCTATCGGACTCTCTTGAGTTCGCTGGGCTTAAGGAAGTAGTCCCTGTTCAGGCCCTGGATAGTACGAAGAGTATGACCCCAGGGATATTCCTTTCGGTCACACCGAGAATCCAACAAGCAGTATTTGAAGACCACATTCGTAAACCGGATCAGTTCGGGCTGGTAGAGGAGAGTGATACATGGTGCATGTCGTTGAAATAGATATTGCCGGACGGTGTTTAAAGTTAGAAACTGGGCGTATGGCCAGACAAGCTGATGGTGCTGTACTGGCGACTTTTGGCGATACGGTTGTGTTGGCAACCGCGGTTGCCTCTACTGTTCCCAAAACCGACATAGACTTCTTGCCCCTCACAGTGAATTATCAAGAGAAGGCCTACTCTGCAGGAAAAATCCCCGGCGGATTTTTCAAGCGAGAAGGCGCCCCATCGGAAAAAGAAGTGTTGACCAGTCGACTCATTGATCGACCGATCCGTCCGCTCATTGCGAAAGGTTGGCATTACGAAACACAGGTCATTGCATCGGTGCTGTCAGTTGATCAGACCATGACCTCAGATATCATTGGGATCATTGCCTCTTCCGCTTCGTTGGCCATTTCGAGTATTCCCTTTGGTGGGCCGTTGGCTGCCGTCAGGATTGGTCGCGTTGACGGTCAGTTAATAGTCAATCCTGACATGCTCACCTTAGCCAAGTCGGAATTGGATCTGGTGGTTGCTGGGACGGAAGATGCCATCATGATGGTGGAATCCGGTGCCAATGGGTTGCTGGAATCGGTGATGCTGGAAGCGCTTGAGCTGGCTCATGCGGAGATAAAGAAAATCGTCAGCAAAATATCAGAACTTCAAACGCTCATCGCTCCTAGGAAACGTGTTGTCGAAAAAGAGCCAATCGATGAAACGTTACAAAAGGCGGTAAAAGAAATCGCTGCAGGCCCCATTCGAGAGGCAGTGTTGATACCAAACAAAACCGCCAGGCAGGAACGACTTAACGAAGTTTTGGAGGGAGCCATCACGCAACTGTCGGAGGATGACCCCGTTCGCAAACGGCAGATTAAAGAATTTTATCATTCCCTGGAATACACTGAAGTGCGCGAAATGATCCTCGAACGCCGAGTGCGTGCAGATGGTCGTGGGCCCGCTGATATTCGTCCTATTACCTGTGAAACCAGTATCTTGCCCCGTACCCACGGTTCGGCACTCTTCACTCGTGGTGAGACGCAAAGTTTGGCCGTGGTGACGTTAGGAACCGCAGATGATGAACAACGAATCGATGCGCTGGAGGGGGAATATTTCCGGACGTTCATGCTGCATTACAATTTCCCTCCTTTTAGCGTGGGGGAAGCGCGTCCATTGCGGGGGCCAGGTCGTCGCGAAGTTGGTCACGGTAAGTTAGCCTGGCGGGCGCTCCAATCGATAATGCCGACGAAAGAGGAGTTTCCCTACACCATTCGGCTTGTGTCAGACATCCTAGAATCAAACGGCTCATCTTCGATGGCCACAGTGTGTGGAGGGACCTTAGCGTTGATGGATGCCGGTGTGCCAGTAAAAGAACCGGTGGCAGGAATCGCATTAGGTTTGATTAAAGAAGGGGAACGAGTGGTGATCCTGTCAGATATTCTTGGCTTGGAGGATCACTTGGGAGATATGGACTTCAAGGTGACCGGAACCAAAAGCGGTGTCACGGCATTGCAGATGGATATCAAGTGCGCTGGAATCACTACAGACCTGATGCGTGAAGCGTTAGAACAAGCCAGGGTAGGGCGTTTACATATTTTGGGAAAGATGGAAGAAGCACTTTCCACGCATCGACCAAACCTGGCGCCCTACGCGCCACGGATTTTCACCTTGCAAATCAAGACCGACAAAATTCGAGATATCATTGGGCCAGGGGGGAAGGTTATACGCGGGATCATTGCCGAATGTGGCGTCAAGATCAATGTCGACGATTCGGGTCAGGTCACGATTGCTTCGGTCGATGAAGAATCTGCGAATCGAGCAATCGAGATAATTAATCGTTTGACGGAAGAAGTGGAAGTGGGAAGGCTTTACTTGGGAACGGTAAAGAAAATCGTGGATTTTGGCGCGTTTGTTGAAATCTTGCCGAATCTGGACGGTCTGGTCCACATTTCCCAGTTGGCGCATCATCGTGTCAATTCGGTCTCGGACGAATTGTCAGAAGGCGAACAGGTGATGGTCAAAGTGCTGGAAGTCGACAGACAAGGCAAGATTCGTCTGAGTCGTAAGGAAGCCCTTTCAGAAGGTGAAGGGGGGGCTGTGGCCGGAGAATCGTCGGCAGCTTCATAAATAGATGTGGGTGAGGGGTTCCTTGGAACTCTTGCCATGGGCATTTCCCCCTTAAATTTTTTGTTTCATCACCTCTGGTATTTAACGCTCTCATGTCCCAAACTGTTCTAGGACTATGCGTGTTCCAATGCCTACGATTCCTAGCAGTCCTTGGTGATTCATTTTCTCTATAAAAATATTCGGGCGAACCTGGGTTTTCCATGGAGGACCTACTGAAAAACACGTCCTGTGCCCTTCTGTCCTGCTCTGGGAAGGTTCCGGCGAAGAGAGTTCACCAGCGGCCTCCTTCTTGAGCCGTAGAGAGGCATGAGTGAAGGGTTATGAGGGAGAAGTTTCCGTGTGGTTTTTCAATCCTTATTCGCATCCCTTTACCATTTTCGAAAACGGCTTTCCCTTCAAGGCCTTGTTGCCCAACCTTCTTGCGTATGATGATTTATGGAAATAAATAGGAATGGGATGGGCGCCCCTAAACTAATGAATTTATCGACAGACCCATGGAATGAAAGCCAACCCAGATCGGGGGATAGGGATCTCCGCGGTTATTTGAAAGAGATGGAATGACGCGAAGAATTGTTTTGGACAATGGGGTTCGGGTCGTGATGGAGCGCCTCTCGTCGCTGAAGTCGGTGGCGATAGGTGTGTGGATCAATGTGGGTACGCGTGACGAAAAAGAGGGGGAAGGCGGGATTTCACATTTTCTTGAGCACATGATGTTCAAAGGCACTCGACGGCGGTCGGCCACCAGAATCTCTCAAGAGATTGACAGTCTTGGTGGCGAGATGAATGCGTTCACCACGCATGAATCAACGACGCTATATGTGAAGGTGCTGGATCAACAGATTAAACAAGCCATTGATCTCCTTTTCGACTTGTTTCATTTTTCCCGCTTGGATTCCAAGGAGATCCAACGTGAAAAGCAGGTGGTCTTAGAGGAAATCCGGTCAGTTCGAGACGACCCCGAGGATCTCGTACAGGAACTCCATGCGAAAGAGGTGTTACGTGGCCACCCATTAGGTCGCCCCATTTTGGGAAATCGCCTGACCATGCAAAATATTCAACGGACGAATTTAATGCGATTTCGGGATCTTCAGTATTGTCCAGCTAAAACGGTCATCGCGGTGGCCGGGAACTTTCAGGTGAATGAGTTAACGGAGTTGCTCAATAAGTCTTTTGGATCCTGGAAATCCAAAAAACCCCAGTCGGTTGAGGCGGTATCCGTGCGTCCGCCCAAGATTCACCGGGGTACATTTGTTCATCCCAAGCAGTTAGAGCAAATTCATTTGTGCCTAGGATTCAAGGGTATTTCCACCTCTCACCCCCAGCGTTATGCGGCGCATACGCTCAATGCGCTGCTTGGCGGAGGCGTGAGCTCGCGGCTGTTCCAGGAAATCCGAGAAAAGCGAGGCTTGGCCTATACGATCTATTCACAGTTGTCCAGTTTTGCGGATGTTGGCACCTTAACGATCTATGCTGCGACGGCTGCCAAAGAGGCCGATTCCGTCGTGGGTGTGATCTGCAAGGAAGTGGAAAAACTTCGGAAGAAAGGTCCAGGCAGCAAGGAATTGGAGCGTACGAAAAACCAATTGAAAGGGACCGTGATGTTGGGCCTTGAAGGGACCTATGGCCGGATGAATAAATTGGCTAAAGATGAGATTTGCCAAGGACGAACAATCTCTCTCCAGGAGATGATCTCAGAAATTGACCACGTATCCTGTGATCAGATAAAGCGATTAGGTCAGCAACTTCTGGATTTTGACGCCCTTACGGTAACCGCCCTAGGGCCCATCCCAAAATCCGCATTATCTCAGGGCGTGGGAGCCCTATCCTGAAGGAAAAACACAGAAATAAATGGGCTTGACAAGCCTGACTTGGATGAGTAGCATGGGCGACTTGAAACGGGCTATGGAAATGAAAAGAACTTGAACAGGAAATGCCGATAGATCCTCAAAGGAAAGGGGGTGGGTTCCTTTAGGAAAAGCGTCGGTAGATGGTATTTGCATTTACACCCATTTTTGTTTAAAAAGCATTGGCCGTTATTTTAAATTTCTGTTATCCAAAAGGAGGGGGAAATGAAGATGTCATTTTTCCGTGGAGGGTTGGTTGCTCTTTTTGCCGTGGCCCTGTTGACCGTCGGGTTCGTCGGATTTGCCGAAGCCCAAAAGGGTCCATGCGCGAGCAATAAGAAATGCGGTGCTGATCCTAACTTTATCGCATCCATTGGCGATATGAAGTTGGATGGGAAAATTGCCAGCAGCTTAAAAGGCCGTGTGTATGCACACTGGGCCGACAATCCAAATGGCGAGATCCTTTTTGGGATTCAATACTGGAACACCGGCGATCCTGGTGAAACCGGGAAACCATTAGGACGTTTTTCAGATGATCGTGATGTTTCGATTCCTGACCCATTGTTTGCCTGCTGTGCATGGGGTATGACTGGCGGTA
>JAYWMS010000184.1:0-7902 GCA_035873215.1 Nitrospirota bacterium
ATACCGAAGGGGTACATCTACTTCGCCATGGCCTTCTCGGTCTTTGTGGAGATGCTCAATTCCAAGATTCGCCGTCGACATACCCCACCTGTCAAATTGCGCCAGCGATATGGGGAATGTTGAAAAAAGCGGCCAGCGGCGTTCTCGCCATTTTGCCGTGCTCACGTACTGGGAGTACGCTCCGCGCGCCAAAAAGGCTGCGGCCTTGCCCGTGGAAAAAGGGCGTCTTTGCGCCCTTGGGATTGGGCGGGTGAAATAACGGACTTTTTTGACCATTCCCCTCGGCTGCCGATAGCAATTTCGCCTAGGGGCCTTTCTGGGCCAAGTTAGAGAATCATTCAACAGGCCCCTATGTGGATTAGCCAACCTGGATATCATTGAGGAGTTCTGGGGGAAATGATGATAAGGAAGAACAGCTTGGGTCTCAAAGACTGGGAGTTTGGGAGGAAAGGTTAAACAACTCCAGACTTTTCTCCCAACACCACTCATCGACGATATTTTAAATTTCTTGGAAATGCCCTACGGCTGCCTTCGCATGTTTTGTCGCGATGCCCGAATGCCCGGCCTCTCCATGACTAATCGCCTGTTCCAATTCTGCGATCCCAGCATCCAGGTGAGGATTGGACATCTCCTTTTGTGCAGCTTGCGCATGTTGCAACGAAACTTGCGCATGGGTAACTAACACATCCGAGTGACCCATACCCCCATGATCAATCGCCTCTTCGGCATGGGATATCGCTTCACCCACATGGGGATTTCCGCCACTCTTCCCCATACCAGCGCAACCAACGAGGAGCAGACACAAACAACCGACCAGGCTCAATTGGGATTGCCAACGAAATGAATTCATACCACACCTCCTTGTTAAGACATTCATGATAAATTGCGAATGATGACCATCCCCCAACCTAGTGGGGAAGGTGGCAGCCCACAATGTCTACCAAAGATACCAGAACTTTGTAAAGTAAAAACTGTTATAAGTGTTTTATTGGCAATTAGCTCCCTATATATAGGCCAAACCCTGTGGTATACTCTGAAAAATCACGACTAAGGACAGTCTTATGCATGATGGATTTGGCGCCCGCCAACGAGAGCTACTGGCATTACTCCAAAAACATAAAAATGGATTAACGATTGATGACTGCGTGAGACAATTGGAGATCACGCGCAGCGCCGTCAACCAACATTTCCTCGCGTTGGAACGGGACGGACTGGTGGGCAAAGCCACCTTACAAAAAACGAGAGGCCGCCCAGGGTGGTTGTATCAAATCACTCCTGAGGGAATAAATCGACTACCCAAGCAATATTCTTGGTTTTCTGCCTTGCTCCTGGATTCTTTAAAGGAGAAATTTGGGAACGCCAAGTTTGAGAACCATTTTCGAAAAATCGCTCGCTCCCTCGCTCCTCAACTAAGACCCAGGTTAAAAGGGAAATCTCCCAAAAAACAAGTGCATGAAATGGCGACCATTCTTCAGGAGCTGGGATATCAGGCAAGGACTGAACCAGGGGCAGAAAAAAAAGACTTGCCCATGATCGTGGCCACCAACTGCGTCTACCACGACTTGGCGGTCAAACATCCGGAAGTATGCCAATTTGATCTTGCCTTAATGGAAACATTACTAGATCGAAAAGTGAACCATCAGGACTGTATGGTCCGAGGCGGAAACGAATGTCGATTTCAATTTGAAGCTGGGTAATCACGAGAAACAGCAGAAGAGATATGACTATTCCTAATTCAATTGGACTATTTATCCTGGCAGGTCTTTGTGAAATTGGAGGGGGATATCTCGTATGGCAATGGTTTCGTGAGGGTCGATCTCTCACGCTGGGACTAATAGGCGGATGCTTGTTGATTGTGTACGGGCTCATCCCTACCTTTCAAACGGCACACTTCGGCCGCGTGTACGCCGCATATGGAGGGATGTTCATTCTGTTGTCGTTATTATGGGGATGGGCACTTGACGGCACCCGACCCGATCGCTTTGATGTGATAGGAGCCATGGTGTGTTTAGGAGGAGTCGCCCTTATCATGTACGCTCCACGATCCTAAGAAAAGCCCCCTGCCTCCTCTCTTTTCTACACAACCTTCGCACACCAAATAAACTTTTTCACAAAAGGGGTTGACAGAATCAAATTAGGTGTATATACTCCTATTATCATGGCCACCAAGAATCCAACTGTTCAAGATTTTCTGGAACCCGCACAATCGTGCCTGTGTTTTAACCTGAGAAAGTCAGCCAGAGTATTGACCCAACAATACGACGCCTTCTTTCGCCCACTCAGATTGAAGAGCACACAATTTTCACTGTTGGTTGGCGTGCGCTTAATGGGACCGGTGACCATCAATCGTCTGGCCGAGGCTATGGTGATGGATCGTACGACATTGACGCGCAACCTCAAGCCACTTGAAACCCAGGGGCTCATCCGAACCTTGCCGGGGGCTGACCGCCGGGAACGGGATATCACGCTGACAAGCTCGGGACAATTAGTGCTTTCCAAAGCCCTCCCACTCTGGAAAAAGGCTCAAGAAAAAATCTCCCAAGAAATCGGGACGGACCGCACCACTCGCTTGCTCAAAGATTTGGCGGTGACTATTCAAGGAAACCAAGACAGGTAAAAAAATTTACCTGTTTATGTGTATATACACTTTTTTGGATTAATGGAGGACATCATGGCAACACTTACCGAACTTCCAATGATTACCGCTCACACCCAATCCCAGAAACCTTCCCCACAGCTGAGCAACCACAATGGCACACGTGCTCTTGATCTAGAATGGCTTCGCCAATTGTGTACAGACGCAGGAGCCGACGATGTAGGATTCGTTAACATCGATCGACCTGAATTGGATAAAGAGCGGAAGGACATCCTTCAGGCGTTTCGCCCGACGAAAACACTCATCAGTTTTGTCGTGAAGATGAATCGGGAGCCTATCAGAAGCCCAGCACGTTCCCTAGCCAATTTGGAATTCCACCACACAGGCGACCAGGTCAATGATATTGCCCGAACCATCGTGAAGGCCTTAGAACACCAAGGCATTCGCGCACTGAATCCTGCGATGGGATTCCCGATGGAGATGGATGGATTCCCAGGCAAAATCTGGGTCGTCTCACATAAAACAGTAGCCGTGGCAGCCGGCTTGGGACAGATGGGCATTCATCGGAATGTCATTCATCCAAAATTCGGGAACTTCATTCTCCTGGGCACGATTCTCATGGATGCCGAAGTGGTCACACAGAACCAACCCATCGACTACAACCCATGCCTTGAATGTAAACTTTGTGTCGCCGCTTGCCCGGTGGGGGCCATCGGATCGGATGGACATTTCAACTTCTCGGCGTGCTACACCCACAATTACCGAGAGTTTATGGGTGGGTTCACCGACTGGGTTGAGCAAGTCGCGGAAAGCAAGACAGCCAAACAGTACCGCCACAACGTGAGCGATGCGGAATCCGCGTCGATGTGGCAGAGTCTGTCATTTGGCGCAAATTACAAAGCGGCCTATTGCCTGGCCGTCTGCCCCGCAGGCGAAGATGTAATCAGCCCCTTTCAAGCCAACCGAAAGCAATTTGTCACCGACATGGTCAAACCGTTGCAGCACAAGAAGGAAACGATTTACGCCGTCGCTGGATCCGACGCCATCGACCATGTGGCCAAACGATTTCCTCACAAGCAAATCAAAGTAGTGGGAAATGGCTTACGCCCACGCACGATTCAAGGATTTCTAGATGGTCTTCCGCTTGTGTTCCAACGTCACAAGTCTGAAGGACTCACCGCCACGTATCACTTCACGTTCACAGGAAAGGAAAAACGGCAAGCCACCGTGACCATTCGCGATAAAACGGTGACCGTCCAAGACGGACACCAGGACCAAGCAGACCTGCACCTCACCGCGGACAGTCAAACCTGGCTGGGATTTGTGGCAAAAGAAAAAAACGTGCTCTGGGCCCTGGTGACAAGAAATTTTCGCGTAAAAGGACCACTGAAACTCTTCAAAGCTTTTGGCCAGTGTTTTCCTGGGTAAGACCATCACGGGGAAGGAAACCGCCGTGATACTGTACGATTTGACAGAAGGTAAGTATGATAGGAAGACATACTCGGGAATCTTCCATTTTTTATTGTGTTTAGGGTAAGCGGGCCGAGACAAACAAAAGCACACCCAGGGTAAGGAATGAACCACCGTCAACTAGGCACAAGTAGACTGCACGTATTTCCCTTAGGGTTAGGATGCATGAGCATGTCCGAATTTTATGGACATGCCGATGAGCAGGAGTCACTGGCCACGTTGCATCGAGCCATTGAGCAGGGAGTCAACTTTTTCGATACGGCTGATGTGTATGGGAAAGGCACCAATGAAGAGTTTATCGGGAAGGCTCTGAAACCGCATCGCGAAAAAGTTATTCTGGCCACAAAGTTTGGAATCGTACGAGATCGAAAAGGAAATTTTGTGAGTGTCAACGGAAGACCAGAATATATACGATCCTCGTGCGAAACCAGCCTGAAGCGGCTTGGTGTGGACGTGATCGATCTCTATTATCAACATCGCGTCGACCCCAACACGCCGATTGAAGAGACCGTAGGCGCCATGGCCAAACTTGTCGAAGAAGGTAAGGTGCGATACCTCGGGTTATCCGAAGCGGGACCACACACGATTAGAAAAGCGCATGCCGCCCATCCGATCACCGCCCTCCAAACAGAGTATTCCGTATGGTGCCGCGAGGTGGAAGATGAAGTCCTTCCGACCTGCCGAGAACTGGGGATTGGCTTTGTGGCCTATAGTCCATTGGGCCGGGGCTTTCTGACACATCACATTACAAGCCCCGAAAACTTAGAAAAAAACGATGCGCGCCGAAAAAACCCCAGGTTTCAAGGCGACAACTTTGAGAAGAACATCATGATGGTAGAAGCTCTTGAACGGCTGGCGCACAAGAAAGGATGTGATTCGGCACAACTGGCCCTAGCTTGGGTCGCCGCCCAGGGTCAGGACATCGTCCCGATCCCAGGCACGACAAAACGAACACATTTGGAAGGAAATATCGCAGCCTTAGACATCCAACTCTCAACAGAAGATCTCACGCTCATTGAGGAAATCGCACCACGGGGCATCACAGCAGGAGACCGCTTTCCGCCATTGGGAATGACCTGGATCAATCTCTAAATACTCTTTCAAACCATCCCCTCCCCAACCAGGCGCCCACCTCGCACTCCAATCGGTTAGTGAAGGACAGTCATCGACATCTCTAGGATTCTAAAGAGGACCCCCAGTCCCACCGGTCGTCTCCCACCCTCATCCCGTGGCCTGTAATGAGTCCATCGCGACAAGTGCCGGGGAGGGCTCGTGTGATACCGGGGATGCCTCAGGAACTAAGAGATGGGAATTGTGAGAAACCAACTCCCCATCCCAGGAAAAATGCTCCCGTCTCCGTTCAGCCCCATTGGGCCAACGGTAGACAAGCTCGTCAGTTTCAAGGTCATACTCTGGAGTCTCGGGGTTGTCCCACTTTGACACGAAATGTTGATAAAAAATGGTATACAACCCGTGGTCTTTGGGGTTGTGCTTGAAAACATACATCGGCATGGACTGCACATCCAGAGTCGTGTGGTAATGCTGTATCCACACGTGGTCACCCAAAATAGCCAATTTCACGTTCGGGTCTTCCGAATACAATTTGAGCGTCACATTTTTCTTGGCAGCTTTCAGAAGCTTCAGAAAGTCGACCGTCATACGTGCCTGGGTTTTCAACGTGTCCAAGGTCACCTCAGGATGAAGAATAGAGGTGGCCCGAATCTTCGCGTTATCACTGCAGGGATTCAACAACATAATCTTAGCCTCAAGGCAATTTCTAAGGACGGCATACGAATCTCCCTGTGGATCCACAAAGGTTTGACCCGTGGATCCAATGATCATCACCCTTCGAGGGAGCCCCTGTTCCTGGAGAAGATGCGTGATTTTCTTCTGGGCCAAGCGACCACCGACAGGAAAAAAATTGACCAACCCAGCCCCATTCGCCACTTTGGCCAATTTCTTATAGGCCAGACTCTGCCGCAAATGATTGAAAAACACGATGAGTACGATCGCCACCATGATTTCAGCTGAGACCAGGAAAAACTTCTGGTTCTTGGCCAAATCCCAATAGGACAGCAAGGCCTGCCCCAAATTGGGCAGAGACATCGCAATCCCCGCACTGAGACTCACCAGGCCTATGTGATACCACACGTGCCCGAATCCTTTAATAAACTGACGCACACGAACAAAGTATTTCTTCATCACAAACACGCATCCCCTTCTATTAAGCCAGAATAATAAAGGCATTACCTTATGTCCATTAGAAACATCTGTAGATGATTCAGAACCATGTAGGGCCTCAGGTAAAGCCCGAGGACCATACCGGGATTGAGCCTTACACGCGACAAATCTATCCGCCTTACAGATTGTCGATCATCAGTTGGTCTCAGGGTATTGAAAAAAACGGAGGGTTGAAAATCTCTTCCCAGCGTTCCATGTTGATTGGTCATCCGCCAAAGACGGAAATCAATGTATCCACCTGAAAGCATTGTATCGGCACCCTCCATGAAAAACTTGCACATGATTTTTACTTGGAGAAAACAATACAATCCCTGTGCCAAATTCAGGTACCGCCACAAACAATCCTAGGGACGGGCAACATCTGCCCTGCACGGCCCAACCAAGGGTGGCAGAGGGTCGTGTTCCTGTAGGCCAAACCCTCCTAATTGCCCCCCTACTGAGTGAAAAACTCAACACACAAGAACCCCATTTCTCGCACAAGCAGTCTATGCGGTAATGTATCTTTTAAATCTGTCTTTCCCGACATTTTTAATCGGGAATCCATCTTCCAGAGCTCATACTCCCAGAGATAAGCCCGTCCTGAAAAAGCTTGGCCCTTGAGAAGGGTGGAACGGAACGGGGACACTTCAAAAATACAATTGACAGATATGCACAAACTATGCATACTTATGCATATGAGAACGACCATAAATATTGACGAACATCTGTTGGAGAAAGCCTCAAAACTCACGGGCATTGCGGAAAAAACGTCTTTGGTTCGACTTGGGTTGGAAGCACTCATTGCCAAACAAGCAGCATTGCGACTTGCCCAACTGGGGGGATCAGAAAAACGCCTCCAGCTACCACCGCGTCGACAATCGGCTACGAAGCGATGACCCTAGTAGACACCTCGATCTGGGTCAATCATCTTCGACAAGGAAGTCCTCCTCTCGAATGGCTACTCCAGGAAAGACAGGTCTTAACCCATCCATGGGTCATTGGGGAACTGGCCTGCGGGATGTTAAAAAATAGAGCTGAAATTCTGGCGCTTCTTCAGGCCCTTCCCGAAGTCCAGGTTTCCGAATACGATGAAACCCTCACCTTTCTAGAATCTCAAAAACTCTTTGGCCTAGGATTGGGATGGGTAGATGTAAACCTTCTTGCATCAGTCCAACTCACAGGATGCGACCTGTGGACCGCTGACGTTTCGTTAAAAAAAGCCGCAAGCAAACTTCATCTGAGTAGGTAAGACGTATTCCCGTTCCACGCCACCCTTCCCCGCTTGGTCATTCCCGATATTGTTAATCGGGAATCCATCTTCCGCATTCGTCATACCCATAATTATTCAAACGGCATCCATCTCCCTCAAACTTCGTCCTAGGAGTCTGTCCGAGACTTGGGATCATCGCGAGGTTGTATCGGTTTGAGACAGATTTTTCGCTCGTTTAAGGGGAATAGTGGGGACTATGTAACGAAAAGGATCGGAATATCCGGCCAAATCCGGTGCAATCGCAGTAGAGCAATCTAATCTTGTACAGACTCCTAGACACAGTCTCCCCCTGGGTGAACAATAGAGTCAAGAACGAAAATAGCGGCATGGATTGGAAAGGGATTAT
>JAYWMS010000191.1:0-8235 GCA_035873215.1 Nitrospirota bacterium
TACAAGATCGGACCGCACCCAGAAGTCCCAAACCCACAACGCTTTCTCTCTCTCACATCGGCCATGGCGAGCAACTTCAATCCGTACCAACTGGAGTAGTGCATCAAACAGAAACCCAAGTGGAAATTCGCCGGCCAGGCATCATCGAATGGTATAAAAATTCGGCGAAAGGATTGGAGCAGGGGTTTACGCTTCCAGTACGAATGAAGGGTAAAGGGCCATTGATTTTAGAATTGGCGGTAACACATGCAAAAGCCAGTCTGCAGGAACAATCTGTCCAAATGGTTACTGTTGAGGGCCGACGACTTCGGTACGAAAAACTGATTGCTCAGGACAGAAACGGTCAGGTTTTAGTGTCACGAATCGAGGTTCCTACCCCACAGCAGGTGAGGTTGGTGGTCGAAGATGCCAAAGCTGTGTACCCCATCATCATCGATCCTTTGATCACGGCCATACCGGACACGGTGCTGGAGTCCAACCAGCCGGACCCAGGCTCTTTTGACGCCGCAGTATTCGGGGGAAGTGTGTCGAGTGCGGGAGACGTGAATGGCGACGGCTTTGACGACGTCATCGTGGGGGCACGTGGATGGGATTGGGAGAGTGGTTTGTTTGATGAGGGAGCGGCTTTCGTGTTCCTCGGGAGTTTCGGCGGCATTGCTGCCTCCCCCCATGCGGTCATTCAATCTACTCAGGCGGCTTCAGAGTTCGGCACCAGCGTGGCTAGCGCTGGTGATGTGAACGGTGACGGGTATGGGGACATCATCGTCGGCGCTCCCCTCTATGAAGGGACGTTTCGTGGTGACCCCACCTTGTCAGTAAAGGGTGCTGCATTCGTGTTCTACGGTAGCCCCTCAGGAATCATTGCCATCGATGAAACCTCGGCTAACGCACGGATCGATGCCAATCAGATCGATGCGATACTCGGGTTTAGCGTGGCGGGTGCCGGTGATGTTAACGGCGATGGCTTCGATGACATTCTCATCGGTGCCCCCAGACAAGGAAGTCCGACCTTTCCGCCTAACATTCCCCAGAACCAGGGACAGGGCTACGGCGGCGCAGCCGTCGTGTTTCACGGTAGTGCGGCAGGCATCACGGCCACTGGGTTTGATGATGCTGATGCCATGCTCTTACCGTATCCCGCGGGTTTTCCCGAGCCAAGCCAAACGTTTATGGGATCTGACGTCTCGGGCGCTGGAGATGTGAATGGGGATGGCTTCGATGACATCCTCGTCTATATCAACGGAGCCGTTCTATTCTTAGGCAGCGCTACTGGGATCGTCGGGACCGACCCGACTACCGCCCACACACATATCTTGGGATCAGGTGGCATCGTCTCGGCCGCCGGGGATGTCAACGGCGACGGCTTCGGCGACATCATCGTTGGCAACCCGGGATTCCCAAACAATACTCCGGGACTCCCTGCATCTTCAGGCGCTTTCGGAGTGTTCCTGGGAAGCCAGGTAGGTATCACCGCCACCGACTTCAGTCAGGCCCAAACAAACATCCAGGGAACCCTAGCGAACCAACAGCTTGGCCGTAAGGTTGCCGGGGCTGGGGACATCGATAATGATGGGTTCGATGACATCCTCGTGGGGGCACTCAGCTACACTGGAAGCTTGAGCAATGAGGGCGCCGCCTACGTGTTCCGAGGCGGAGCCTCGGGAATTGTCGGTAGCACACTGTTAGATGCCTATGTACGGCTCGAGTCGAATCAGTCGGAAGCCGTTCGACGGCTCAATCGGTATGAAATTGATGTTGCCAGGGCTGGAGATGTCAATGGTGATGGGTTCGCAGACACGATCCTAGGGCTCGGCTTCTACGATGTGGACCAACTGAATGAGGGTGCCGCTTTCGTATACCATGGAGGATCTGCAGCGATAATCCCCAACCAGCGGCCCGTAGCGCTCGCCGGTCCTGATCAGGTGGTCATTGATACTAACAACAGTGGGACGGCAACCGTTACAGTTGACGGCAGTGCCTCATTTGATCCCGATGGCTTCATCGTGTCCTATCAATGGTTCGAGGTGACTACTGTGGGTACCTCGCCACTCGGCAGCGATGCAACCCTAGCCGCATCGTTCGGGCTTGGGAGCCACCTTGTGCGGCTGATCGTGACAGACAATGACGGTGGTTCAGCGAGCGACACCGTCATAGTAACAGTCGACCCGGCGTTTGCCGACAATCAACTACCGGTGGCAAACGCCGGTCTTGATAAAACCGTTTTTGATGTGGATGGTGATACCCTGGAGTCCGTGCTCCTCGATGGCAGGGCATCATTTGATCCCGATCTCGATGGCACAATCGTTTCCTATAACTGGACCATGAATGGGAATCTCTTACCTAGCGCCGCTACGGTCACCGTGGCAATGCCCATCGGGGTACATACGGTCGAACTGACTGTGACTGATGATCAGGGGGCTACCAGTGGTGCGGACACTGTGGTAGTCACAGTGGTGGCCAATAAACCAGCCCCCTCCATCGCGAGCTTCTCCGCAACTCCAACCTCGATCACGGCCGGCGAATCCATCACTCTGAGCTGGATGACGACCGATGCAGATAGCGTGTCGATCAATGGAGGGGCAAGCCTGCCTGCTGACGGGAGCAGTTCGGTCAATCCCGCAACGACCACGACCTACACCCTGACAGCCACGGGTACAGGGGGCGCCGCGACTACCAGTGTGACGGTTTCGGTCAATCCGGCCACGCCAGAGCCACCTACTGTTGATAGCTTCTTTACTGTTCCGTCCACAATCACGGTCGGGGAAACCTCCATCTTCACGTGGATGACCACGAATGCAGATAATGTGACGATCAACGGGGGGGTACGTCAGCCTGCTGATGGGAGCATCTCCGTCAGCCCAATCACGACCACCACTTATACGCTGGCCGCGACGGGGGCTGGAGGCACCACTACCTCGAGTGTGACAGTCACGGTTAATACTGGTGCTCCTCCACAGGGCACGGTTTCGATCAGCGGACCTTCCTCGATCGAACGTGGTGATAGGATTTCATTTACCGTGACGTTTACCAATACCGGAAGTGCCACGATTCCTGGAGTACAACTCAGCTTTACAGCGCCTCCGAATAGTCTGCTCAAAGACATCAGTCCAGGAATTTCCGTCACTGTCGGGAGTGTAGCTCCCGGAAACAGTGTGAGTCAGACCTGGAACGTGCGCGGTGATGAGGAAGGGTCGGGTACCGTTGCAGGCGATGCCATTAGTGGTGAAACGAATTTGGATACCGCCACACAAGTCTTGACGGTCATAAAGTGACCTTAGAATAGGTAGGAGTTCCAAATAGGGAAGCCTCGGGTTCATAACCTGAGGCTTCCCCACAATTTCCTGAAGAACACCTTCTCAAACTCCAATCCTCAACAAACCGATATGGCCTCCCGCCATTCATATTTCCGCAGGCCGTTCCCTTGTTGAAACGGATCCCTACTTTCTCTTTATTACATTTAGGGCACCTCTAAAAACCAGGCATTTTTTGTGAGGGCAAGGAATTCGCGCACGGAAAACCGGAGTGTATGGGCGAATACATGAGGGCGCACGGTGCGAAGAGCACCAAGTTTGTGCGCGCCGAAGGCTTTGAGCACGGGGCTGACGCCGCCATCACGGAAAAGGACGGTTTTTAGAGGTGCCCTTAACATTGCGAGGGGCCTTCTGAGCTGTGTACACTGCGGAACCGTCAAGACTGGGAACTTCTGATTGTAGCATTCAATGGGATGGAGGACTCTCACTGCAGATGAAGCAATCAGGGGGGAAAAAGAGCGGTTACACGACGGAACATGCGAAAAGCGGATTGGACATTCCTCTTCCCGATATCGAAACCTGGCCAAACCAATTTCCCGGGTACGAAATCACGATTGAAATACCAGAATATACAGCCATTTGTCCCAAAACAGGTCTTCCGGATTTTGGCACAATCGACCTCCAATATATGCCGCAACAATCCTGCCTGGAACTGAAATCCCTCAAACTCTACATCCATGCGTACCGCAATCTAGGGATCTTTTACGAAAACGCCGTCAATCGGATTCTGCAAGACGTGGTGAAGGCATGCAAACCCAAGTGGGCCATCGTCACCGGAACCTTCACCGCTCGCGGCGGCCTCAGCAGCACCATCCAAGCCAAGTATCCTCGCTAATCCATTATTGACACTTATGCCAAGGCAGGAAAGTTAAGAAACCATCAATATACAAGATTAACCCCAAACCCTGGAGTAATTCCCACCTGGATGTAAAACGTCCATCGTGAAAGTTTCCCAAAATCGAGCTTCCAGAACTGACGGCAAAGGTAAAAATATTCAAGTACTACTTTTTCTTCACCTTCTTTCACCAAATCTCTCGCTAGGGACATATTGGGGCCAAACGAATTGAGTTGAGGAGAACCAGGCGTTTTTCCTGATTCAAACAAATGTTTTTTGGCCTTCTCTAAATTCCCGTCAAAAAGCGCCAAGCGACCCAAGACCATATTGCCATCATGAATGGCATTTCCATGGTTCCAGTTGCCTTTAAACTGACTCGATTGATCAATCAACTCTAAGGCATAAATCCGTGCTTTATCATACTCACCAACGCTGAATGCTACTTTTGCGGCTTTTCCCAGAATATAGAACCTATCCTCTGACGATTTTGCATTCTTCAGGTCATTCATTGTTTCAGAAAACTTCTTTGCATGATTTATAAACATATCTCCAGGTAATAATTCAAAAGAAATGAACACCGAAAGAAAAGGAACTATGAGACCTGCACAGATTACAACAAAAGATTTCCTATTCCATTTCACCGAATGCGCTTCCTTATACAAAAAGGTGGCACCGATCTATGGTCCTCTTTGATGGGTTTTACTAATGCAAAAGGCTAATGACTTTTGTAGAAATCCCTGATCGTTTCAACGACTAACGTCAATTGGGAATCGGTGAGTTCTGGATAAATCGGGAGAGAGAGGACTTCCTTGGCCATCTGCTCGGACACGGGAAGCGACCCTTTTTGAAAACCCAGCGGTTGATAACATTCTTGAAGATGGAGGGGGACGGGATAGTATACGCGATGTCCAATGCCATGTTCTTCCAAATATTTCATCAGGACATCACGCTTCGGCGCACGGATCGTATACTGATTATAGACATGCCCATTCGCCGGATCGACATAGGGCAAGGTGATGTGTTCTACAACACCGGCCTCAGTGAATAACTGCCGGTAGCGGTCGGCATTCGCGCGGCGCTTGGCATTCCAATCCTCAAGATAGCGAAGCTTGACCATGAGCACAGCAGCTTGCAAGGCATCCAACCGGCTATTGATTCCGATATGGTCGTGGTGATATTCAGATCGGCTCCCGTGAACCCGCATCGCCAGTAAGAATTCATGAAGGGAGGCATCCTGCGTGGATATCAATCCAGCATCACCAAATCCACCAAGATTCTTTGACGGAAAGAAACTGAAACACCCGGTGTGTCCAAAGCACCCGACCTTGGTTCCATTCCGCGTCGCCCCAATCGCCTGGCATGCGTCTTCGATCACTTTCACTCCATGTCGATTCGCGACCTCCATGATCTGTTCCATATTCGCAGATTGCCCGAATAGATGAACGGGAATAATCGCCTTCGTGCGCGGGGTAATTTTTTCTTCCAGTAGCGCAGGATCCAGGTTAAAAGTATCGGCTTGAACATCGACAAATACCGGGGTGGCTTGGAGCAACGAGATGACACTGGCCGTTGAGAAAAATGTGAACGGAACGGTGATGACTTCATCCCCGGACTCCACACCGGTTGCCATCAAAGACAGCAAAAGAGCATCACTCCCTGAGGCCACGCCAACTGCTTGTGGACAGCCGAGATATTCTGCGACCAGTCGCTCTAATTCTGAGACTCGTGGACCAAGAATAAATCCTTGCTCCTCACACACGGTGGCAATGGCATCAAGAATCTCAGAACGAATCGATTGAAACTGTGCTTTTAAATCTAAAAGAGGGACCTTCACGTATGCATACACTCCTGCTAGGATGGGTTAAAATGGGCGCATATTGAATCATACTTGCACTTAGGGAGCAAGGGAATGGGTTAAATAGATTTCGGTAAGGGTTTGTTCAATCTGTACATTCCTTCTCACAGGCAAGACCGGATCATCTTCTCATGAAATTCTGCAGTATGTGCGGCGCTCCGGTGACCATCCAGGTTCCTCAAGGTGACACCCTTCCACGATTTGTCTGCCCTGAGTGTCACACCATCCACTATCAAAACCCCAAAGTGGTCGTAGGGTGCATCCCTGAATGGAAAGACCAAATCCTTCTCTGTAAACGCGCGATCGAACCACGTCGGGGGTTATGGACATTTCCCGCCGGATTCATGGAAAACGATGAAACGGTTGAGGATGCCGCTGTCCGGGAAACCCTAGAAGAAGCCGAAGCTCAAGTAGAACTCACCGGGTTATATACCGTGTTCAGCATTCCACTGGTAAACCAAGTGTATATGGTGTTTCGGGGTATCATGCAGGAACCTGAGTTTGGCATTGGAGAAGAAAGTTCAGACGTACGGCTCTTTCACCCTTCTGATATTCCGTGGGATCACATTGCCTTTCGTGTCATTCATGAAACGCTTCAACATTATTGTCTCGATCTCCCTCATAACCGCTTCCCCGTCCACGTTGGCACCATTAGACATCCACAGGGATTGAAAACTCATGAACCGTGAGCTGTAATTTGTTGGCCGTGAATTGTGGTTCGGGGCTTGGATGCGAACAGCACGGAGCAACGATTACAATTCAGTGTCGACCTCAAGAAGCCAGAAAGATAACCACGGCATAGCGTGCAGCTTTGCCTAGCCCAATAAACACCAACGCCGGCAACCACATGACTCGGAGCCACCCTGCGACGAGGCACAACGGGTCCCCAATCACTGGAACCCAGGCAAGCAAGAGGGCAGGACTGCCCCATCGTTGCAGCCAATCTATCGCCCGTTGATAAGTCGGCGCCTTGATCGACGAATTCGGCACCCACCAATCCAGAAACCTCCCTACTGCCCAAGTGCTCATGCCACCAAGCGTATTCCCGGTTGTGGCCACTGCCAGCAAAACCCAGGGGTTATGTGCTTGTTGGTAACTCAAGACAGCCAACACCGCTTCAGATCCTCCGGGGAATAGGGTCGATGAAACAAAGGCACTCACAAACAGGGCCCAAAGTGACGGATCATCAGTCGGCATGGGATCGCATGAAGCGTGCAAGAAGGGTTCGGAGTAAACTTCCCAACTAAAAAAGGGGAAGACCTCCCATGGTGCCAATTGGGACTGTTGAATAATTCAAAATTTGTAGGGGGCCAACCCAAACTTATCGATTCCTCGAATCATCACGAGCTAAGGGGGCTGTTCAAAACCTGTCCTGAGTTTTGCCGAAGGAAGGCCCCCTATTTCACCCACCCAAACCCAGTGGCGTCAAGACGCCCCTGACCACGGGCAAGGCCACAGGGGCTTTGGCGCCCCGGAGCGTACATGGAGTACGTGAGGACGTCAAAGGCCCGAGAACACCCCTGGCGGACCCTCCGACATTGCTCAGGACAGGCTTTTTCAACAGGCCCCTATTTCACTTTTTGGATTCCGAGGAATTTGTTGTGTTCACTAAAACGAATCAGAAAGGTTCCATCAATACCATCATGCGTCAGAAACTGTCGCAGGACGCGGGCGGGAAAGCGCACCTTTCGCCCATCTACAGAGGTCGCCACCACAGCATCTGCTGTCCCCTTATAGTAGGCTAGATATTGACGGGAGGAAATATGAAGATTGACTCGAATCAACCGCATCGCATTATCCTATCCGACCACGAGACTTAAAACCATAAACACGTGTTCAGGTTGTTTCCCAGGAAACCGCATCGCCGATCTGAATCACACCATCATCTAACACTTCGCCAAACACGCCACCGGCCCAATCATTCCCCATCGCTTCCTGCAGGCCTGGATGAGCTTCCTCCATTCTCTCACAGGGTTTGGTTTCGCCCAGAATTCGAATCCGGCAGGCCCCGATCAATAAAATACGTTTTCGAGATTTGGCTAGCCGCAACCCACTGATCAAGATGTTGGCTCTGCGCGCAGAGGCAAACAACTGGCCGTGAGTTTGCTTCATCACCTGCTTCCACATTTCACGTTCCATGATGGTAATCTGCCGTCGACCCCCTTTGTCGGCGTTGCCCACCAACCCCTTACCTACCACCAGAACCATCTTCGTTATGGTATCCATGGGCCCTC
>JAYWMS010000207.1:0-1870 GCA_035873215.1 Nitrospirota bacterium
CTTGAATCTTCTGCATGGTCGTGGCAATGCAATCGAATAATTGTGACTGGTGAACAGGTTTTGTCAGATACGCATCAAAGCCTGCTTCCAGCGCAAGCTTGGTATCACCTCTTTGCGCGACAGATGTGAGGAGGATGAGAGGGGTTGAACTGATGCGGGTGTCCGCACGAATGGCTTGTGCCAGTTCCATGCCATTCATTTCTGGCATGTGAAAATCCAGAATGGCCAGATCAAACGGGTCGCCCTGGACCGAAGCGTTTTGAAGAAGGGCCAGCGCTTCGTCTCCATTCCAGGCTTTGCCATATCGCATGCCCCAATTGGACGTGTAATACTGAAGCACCGCCAGATTTGTCGCATTGTCATCCACAAGACAGACGTGCAAGTCTTGCAGATTTTCTGGGGGTTCTCTTTTTGGCGGCCGATTGATGTTGGTCTTTGCAAGCTGGACCGTGAACCAGAACCGGCTGCCTTGGCCGAATTCGCTTTCAACGCCGATTTCTCCTTCCATTAATTCAACCAAGCGTTTGCTGATGGTGAGGCCCAAGCCCGTGCCACCATATTTCCTCGTGGTAGATCCATCAGCCTGGGTAAATGATTGAAACATCCGAGCCTGACTTTCGGGGGTCATGCCGATTCCGGTATCCGTGATATCGAATCGAGCCTTCAGGTATTCGCCGGATTCTTCGTTGATTGTTACCTGAACAGATATCTCTCCGCGGTCGGTGAATTTGATTGAATTACCCACCAGGTTGGTTAACACCTGACGAAGGCGTCCTGGATCTCCCGTGACAAAATCCGGCACTTCCCCCTTGATCAAGGCAACCAGTTCCAGATTTTTTTTGTGGGCACTTTCGGCGAGGAGATCCATAACCTCTTCCACGGTTGAACGTAGGTCAAATTCAATGAGTTCCAATTCAAGTTTGCCGGCTTCTACTTTTGAAAAGTCCAGAATGTCGTTAATGATGGTGAGAAGAGCATTCCCGGATTGCTGAATCGTCACCGCAAAATCGCGCTGTTCGTCTGATAGATCGGTGTCCAAGAGTAAATCAGTCATCCCGATGACCCCGTTCATCGGTGTGCGAATTTCATGGCTCATGGTGGCCAAGAATTCTGCCTTATGTCGTGTAGCCTGTAGCGCTTGATCACGAGATTCCGCCAGCTCTTGGTTCTTGGTTTGCAGATCCCTCGCAGTTTCCTCAAGTTCGATGGCCGTCCGTTGAAGCGTGAACGTCCGCTCTGCAACCTTCTTTTCCAGCGAACGATTCAGCTCAAGAATGGCCTGGGCCTGTTTCTGAAGCAGGGCGACGGTCGAGGAGGTCATAGTAGTGAGATGTTCGAATTCTCCTTCGTCGGGGCGGCGGGACAAGGTTGTCTTTTTGTTTGTCCTACCGCTGCTATCTAGCTGTAGGTCGTCCGTGAATGCTGCCTGTGCGGTTTCCAAATCGGAAATGATTTTTCGGAAATTCGGAGACATTCTCCGAAAGGCGAAATGAATATTCCAGATACCGAAGACGAGTAAGACACAGATCATCGGAAGAATTTGAAATAGCATTTCATGTTGTTTTTCCTGAAGACGATTAAGGCTAAAACCAAGTCGTACCCAGGCCGTGATGAGTCCTTCGTCTAGGAGGGGCACTGCCACGATCAACATGGGTTCTGAATCCTTGGACTCAACCCAGGAGATGCGTTCTTGTCTTCCTTTGGTTGTGGCGATCCAAAATGGGTCATCCAAGACGAGACCGATCCGATGAGGATCGAGAGCTGCCACCATCAGGTTATCCCCATCTATGACTTCCAAAAAACGGAGATCAGGATCTTGCCGATAGTGCTCCATGGCTTCCTGAATGCGAAAAAGGTTTTCAAGGACGGC
>JAYWMS010000305.1:0-2715 GCA_035873215.1 Nitrospirota bacterium
AACGGCGCTTGGGACTCGCCGGCACTCAAGTCTCCTTCGAAGCACTGAAGTCCGGGGCAATAGACCTCTACCCTGAATACACCGGGACAGGGCTCGTCAGCATTCTTCAAGAACCGCCCATTGGAAATGCGCGTAAGGCCCTGCAAAAAGTGCGCACGGAATTTTTGGCTCGATGGAATCTCTGGTGGCTGAGTCCGTTGGGCTTCGAAAACTCCTATGCGCTGGCAGTGACTCGACCAATCGCGTCTCAATGGTCGCTTCGCACCATATCCGACTTGGCCAAAGTCTCCACTTCCTTAAAGGCAGGACTGGGGTTTGAGTTTATCAAGCGACCGGATGGGCTTCCTGGCTTGTATAAGAAGTACGGCCTGACCTTTCACAGCGTGCAAGGCTTTCAACAGGCCTTAAAATACCAGGCTGCAGGCGCGAGTGACGTAGATGTACTGGACATCTACACCACCGATGGACGACTCGCTGCGTATGATTTTCAAGTTCTGGATGATGATAAACAATTTTTCCCACCCTACGAGGCAGCGGCTTTAGTTCGCGGTGAGACCTTGGAACAACATCCCGAGCTGGGCACGGTCTTAGGCTTACTCAGCAATGCACTCGACGCCAGAATGATGCGTCAGCTTAATTATCGACTACAGGAAGGGGGGGAACCTGTTGAACATGTTGCTCAAGAAGCCCTCACGACCTTGGGTTTGCTGAACACCTCCAAGCAACCCATTGCTTCTTCTTCGGCACACGATTCGCTCTTTGACTATCTATGGGCTCAGAAATGGGCTCTCGGGAATAGAACGATGGAACATATTGCTCTCGCAGGCTTCGCTTTGGGCTTGGGCATTCTTGTATCCATTCCTCTGGCGCTTGTCCTCGAGCGCCGACGACAGATTGCCGAACCTCTTATTCGTCTCATCGGGATGACGCAAACCATTCCATCGATTGCTCTCTTGGCATTCATGATTCCCATATTCGGAGTCGGCATTGTCCCGGCGGTGGTCGCCCTGTGGATCTATTCTATCTTCCCCATCGTTCGCAATACGTTTTCCGGCCTTCGTGATGCAGCTCCCCACGCCGTCGAAGCTGCACGAGCTCTAGGAATGACGGAGTGGCAAATTCTTCAATGGGTTCGACTGCCGCTCGCAGCCCCAATCATTATGGCGGGAGTCCGCACGTCAGCGGTTATCACGGTTGGCACGGCGACATTAGCCGCGTTCATTGGCGCAGGCGGGTTAGGGGTGCCAATCGTCTCAGGATTACAGATGGCGAATGCGACGGTGATTCTGTCAGGAGCCATTCCTGCAGCGGCGTTGGCGTTATTCGTCGACGGTGGGCTTGGTCGGATTGAACGATGGATTCATCCGCCGGGATTGGAAGAACCGAAATAATTCGATATCAAACTCCTTTGGACCATGTGTGATTAATTTTGGAAAACGAAGGAAAGGCTTTGGCTGTAGTTTGTTCCCGTCATCCCCGCAGATTTTTAGCGGGGATCCATCTGAAAGAAAACCAAGATGGATTCCCGATAAACGATGTCGGGAATGACAAAGAAGGCCAATAGCGCGGGATGTCGAGACCACCCTGCGGTCGAATACCTCAACAATCTTGAAGAATTGGGTAGATGTCTCTATAGTCTAGGGACGAATAGGACACCCTATCCTTCAAAGGGTGACAGGCAACAACGTCACTCATCTTTCTTCATCCCACTTACATTAGGAATGCCAGATGAAAGCATCAACCAATAGGTCAAACATTATTATTGACGTGCACCTCACCACACAGAATCCAGAGGATATTCGTGAAGAAATTCGAGATGGCTTGTTCTCGACGCCCCGAAGGCTCCCAACTAAATATTTCTATGATGACCGAGGCTCAGAATTGTTTGAACGAATCTGTGAATTGCCTGAATACTATCAAACGCGGACCGAGCATCAACTGTTACAAACGGTTGCGGATGATGTGATCGCGCTGACAGAGGCCGACGAACTGGTCGAATTAGGATCTGGGGCTGCGACGAAAACCCGCGTCTTGCTCGATGCGATGGCACGAGCTCAACGACTTCGATTCTATGTGCCTTTTGATGTCAGCGAAGGAATCGTGAGGCGAGTGGCTCAAGAACTCGTCGATGAATACGAAGGGCTTCAGGTCCATGGGGTCGTAGGTGATTTCCTCGCGCATCTGGAACACATCCCTGAGGGCGGCAGACGTCTGGTCGTCATACTCGGGGGCACCATCGGGAATTTGGGACCGGAATCCGGCCCCGTCTTTCTGTCATCGGTGTGTGAAGAAATGGCATCTGGAGATTTCTTCTTACTAGGCGTTCAACTGATTACGGACGTGCAACGATTAGAAAATGCCTACAATGATGCCGAGGGGGTCACAGCAGAATTCAATAAGAATATTCTCTCTGCTTTGAAGTCCGTGATTGGAGCAAACTTTGACCCCAATGCCTTTGAGCATGTTGCCCGGTACAATCATGATAAACACCGAATCGAAATGCACCTCAGATCCACGGAACCACAGTCCATCCCTATCCCTGAATTGAAGGTCACGCTCAAGCTCGACAAAGATGAAGAAATCCTCACAGAAATCAGCACCAAGTTTAATCGGCAACAGGTTGAAGAACTTCTTACCAATGCCGGATTTGATCTGGCAGAATGGTACACGGACCCGTCACATTTACATGGGTTGGCATTGGTGAGAAAACCATAA
>JAYWMS010000318.1:0-5123 GCA_035873215.1 Nitrospirota bacterium
CCATTTTGCCGTGCTCACCTACTCTGAGTAGGCTCCGCGCGTCAAAATGGCTGCGGCCTTGCTGGACGGACTTTTTTGACCATTCCCCTCGGCCACTGATATCGATTTTGGCTAGGGTATTTATTGGCCATGTGAGAAGAGTTATTCAACAGGCCCATTAAGAATTTCAGGGAGTATTTGGTTTGTGGCAACCCCTCTCATTGACACTATTCAACCCCTCAGATATATACCTCAGGTACATAGTTTATCGGGTACTCATGTTTATGTGAAGAGTATTTTCTGAAGATTATAGAGGAGGGGGAAAGAGAATGGTGACGCCAAGTCAAAAAATTTGGATGGATGGCCAGTTCGTCAATTGGGCGGATGCCTCGGTCCATGTGCTGACCCATTCTCTGCATTACGGTATGGGAGCCTTTGAAGGCATTCGGTGTTATGAGGGACGAGACCGTTCAACAATTTTTCGATTGACGGAACATGTGGACCGGCTCTTTGAATCGGCGCACATCATGATGATGACGGTGCCGTATAGTAGAAAAGATGTGACCGACGCTATTGTAGAGACGGTCAGAATCAATCAACTCAAGTCTTGTTACATCCGGCCATTATTATATGTGGGGTATGGGGAAATGGGTTTATTTCCTGGGAATAATCCCATTCGTTTGGCGATAGCTGCTTGGTCTTGGGGTACGTATTTGGGAGAAGACGCGCTCGTTCAAGGCATTCGTGCCAAAGTTTCTTCATTTGCACGACATCATGTGAATGTCTCAATGACCCGAGCCAAGGTGCCCGGGTATTATGTTAATTCAATCCTGGCGAAATGCGAGGCAAAAAAGTCCGGTTATGATGAGGCGATTCTCCTTGATCCTGATGGGTATGTTGCAGAAGGGACTGGAGAGAATGTGTTTATTGTCAGCCGGGGCATACTCAAAACCACTCCGTTGACATCGATATTAGAAGGCATCACGAGAAATTCCATATTGGCGTTGGCACAAGAACGGAGCATTCCCGTCGTGGAAGAGCGCTTCACTCGAGATGCCATGTACGTGGCAGATGAAGTGTTTCTCACCGGGACCGCCGCCGAAGTCACTCCTGTTCGAGAGATCGATGATCGACCAATCGGGAATGGCCAGCGGGGTCCCATGACGACCCAACTTCAAAAAACATTTTTTGACATTGTGAAAGGGGAAGACCCTTCACATGCCAACTGGTTAACCCCGATCTAAATCCTCCCCTTCATAAATCACTCGTTGGCTCTTCAGGTCCAGTTCTGGTTGTGCCAGAAGAACCAGGTCTCTTCGTATTGGAATAGTTCCCGCTTGAAATGACCCAGATTTTTGGAAGGCGAGGGGTGTTAAAACCCTGTCCTGGGTCTTGCCGAAGGAAGGCCCACTATCTCATCCGCTTAACACCAATGGCGTCAAAATGCCGTTTCTTGCATGCAGGTTCCACAGGTTCTTTGGCGAGTGGAGCATGTATGGAGTAGGGGATGAGGAAAGGGGCTGAGAACGCCACTGGCGGACCCTTTGACGGAGTTTATCCAGAGCCAGGCCGAAGGGCTCAGGACATGCTTTTCAACAGTCCCCCGTTGGTAAGAATCTATTGGTTTGTGTTGGAGTCAGAAGACTCTTGGGGAGCCGTGTCAGAGGAAGGGGACTCTGATGCAGTCGATTCAGACTGGGTGGAATCGGAAGTCGATGAATTGGTGGCCTCGGTGGATGATGATTCTTGAGAAGTTGTTGGAACATCGATCACAGACGAAGAGACGCCATCACCTCGAGATAAAATGGCAAGGCTCAGTGACGTTAACATGAATATCAGGGCAGCGCCTACAGTAACTTTGCTGAGAAACGTGCCCGGACCGCGACTACCAAAGACGGTTTGACTTGATCCTCCAAACGATGCCCCTATTTCCGCTCCCTTGCCTGCTTGCAACAGGATGGAAGCGATCATCAGAAAGCACACCAACAGATGGAGGACTATGAGAAACGTATGCATGTATGTCTCCTGGGAAATTATAACTCAGGCATGAGAACCGCTAGCCAATTCACAAATTTTAGCAAAGCTATCAGGATTAAGACAAGCTTTTCCTACGAGACCGCCGTTGATCTCAGGCGAGCGAAACAATTCACCGGCATTGCTCGGCGACATGCTGCCCCCGTAGAGAATCCGCACGGTGTCATCTGGGACCTGCCATGTGGTCCTCAAGATCCCACGGATAAATGCATGGACCTCTTCCGCTTGCGCGACTGAAGCCGATCGTCCTGTTCCGATAGCCCAGACCGGTTCATATGCTATCGTGAGGGAGTTCATTTTTTCTGGAGCTACTTCAGCCAGCCCTTTTATGATTTGTGCTTCGATCGTCGAATGCGTTTGGCCGCAATCACGTTCTTCTAACGTTTCCCCCACACAGAGGATTGGTCCAAGGCCATGATCAAGCGCGGCCTTCACTTTCTTATTGATGAGGTCATCACTTTCCATGAAGATGCGTCGGCGTTCGGAATGACCCACGATGACAAACCGGCATCCCAGATCTGAAAGCATAGGTGCGGATACTTCTCCTGTGAATGCTCCCTCATCTTCCCAGTAGAGGTTCTGGGCCCCCCATTGAATGTGAGGATGCTTTCCTAAAGCCTCTCGGACAGCTGGAAGGGCAACAAAAGGTGGGGCAAGCCCAATGTCCACCGAGGTCGGAAAGGTACGGCCGTTACAAAACTCCTGCACAAATTGCGCAGCTTCCGCTGGCGTTTTGTGCATCTTCCAATTGCCAACGATGAATCGAGTTCGTGCCACGGTTTTGGGGAGTGTGGTTAAGTCAAACAGAGATCGGTTAGCGATTGGGGAGCGCTGCTAGAGCGGGCATCTCTCCACCTTCTAGCAACTGTAGGGCTGCACCACCGCCGGTGGAGATAAAGGACATGCTATCAGACTCCCCTGCTCGATAAACGGCTAAAGCGGTATCACCACCACCGACGATGGTTAACGCATACGCATTGGCGACCGCATGCGCCATCGCAAATGTCCCACGAGAAAAAGCATCGCGTTCAAACATTCCCATGGGACCATTCCAGAGAATCGTTTTTGCATTTTGTACGGCTTCGGAAAACAGTTTGACGGAAGCCGGTCCGATATCCATCCCGTACCAGTCTTCCGGGATCTCTTGAACCGGAACAATTTTGGTCTCAGCGCCAGGATCCAGGTTGGCGGATACCACGCAATCAACCGGGAGATAAAATTTGACCCCACGACCTATGGCATGTTCTTGGATGTCCTTGGCAAAACGCAACATGTCGTCTTCTACCAGAGATCGACCAATTTCCAACCCCATGGCCTTAATGAAGGTAAACGCCATACCTCCGCCGATGATGACTTTGTCGACTTTTTTTCCGAGGTTTTCAATAACACCTATTTTCCCGGAGACTTTGGCGCCACCCAACACTGCGACAAATGGCCGGATCGGGTTTTCGACAGCGCCTTCCAGGTATTCCACTTCACGCTTCATCAAATAGCCGGCAGCGGAGGTCTTGATAAATTTGGGGATGCCGACAGTCGAAGCATGAGAACGATGTGCGGCGCCGAAGGCCTCATTAATATAGATATCCCCCAAAGACGCAAGCTCCGAGGCAAAGTGGTCATCGTTCTCTTCTTCTTCTATGTGGAAACGAAGATTCTCGAGTAACAGCACATCGCCGGGCTTGAGTTGGCTCGCCAAGTTTTTCACCTGGGTTCCTACACAATCCTGGGCGAATATCACGTCCTTTCCCAATAGTCTTTTTAAACGTTTGGCGATGGGGCCCAGACTGAGTTCAGGGGTTGGTAGGCCATTCGGTCGTCCCAGATGAGAACATAGAATTACGGACCCACCTTCATCAATGATATGATTGATGGTTGGGACTGCGGCTCGAAGACGTGTGTCATCGGTGATCTGCAGAGATTCATCCAGGGGAACGTTGAAATCGACACGAACAATGACCTTGCGGCCACGAAGGTCTACCTGATCAATGGTTTGCTTGGTAATTTGCATGACGTATCCGTGATGAGGTTACCGGAAGCCTTCCATGGGCATAGTTATAGACATCCTTATTTAGGCCTTGCTCGCGACAAATTTGACGAGGTCGCGCAAACGGCAAGAATATCCCCATTCGTTGTCGTACCAGGCAAAGACTTTGACGAAACGGCGGTTGATCACAGCGGTTAATGGTGCATCTAACGTTGCGGAGTTCGCACAACCATTGAGGTCAATTGAGACAATGGGTGCCTCCGAGTATCCCAAAATTCCTTTCAGCGGTCCTTGGGCAGCCTGAGCAAATGCTGCATTGACGGCGTTGGTATCACAGTCGCGTTCGACCGTGACCCCGAGGTCGACTAGGGAAACATTTGGTGTCGGCACCCGAATCGCCACCCCGTCCAGTTTTCCCTTGAGTTCGGGGATCACTAAATGCAGTGCTTTTGCGGCTCCCGTGGATGTTGGAATCATGGACAACGCGGCACCTCTTGCACGCCGAAGATCTTTGTGCGGAAGATCCAAGAGCTGTTGATCATTCGTATACGAGTGTATCGTGGTCATAAACCCATGCTCGATGCCGAAGTTCTCCAGCAGGACTTTGGCGACGGTGGCGAGGCAATTCGTCGTGCATGAAGCATTCGAAATGATGTGATGAGTCTTAGGCTCAAATTTCTGGTGGTTAACCCCCATGACGACGGTCAAGTCCACATCTTTGCCCGGTGCAGAAATGAGAACTCTTGGAGCACCGGCAGAAAGATGTTGGCTCGCTCCTTCCCGATCGGTGAAGCGTCCTGTGGATTCGATGACTAAGTCGACACCCAAAGCTTTCCATGGCAACTCCTTGGGATCTCGTTTGGCCAGGACCTCAATGGGTTGGCCGTTGACGACGAGCTGATTTGGCTTGATCTCCACCTGCCCCTGTAGGCGACCGTGTATAGAATCGTAAGTGAGAAGGTGGCTGAGGGTGTTGGCATCCGTTAAATCGTTGACGGCAACACACTGAATCTCCGGATCTCCAAGACAAGTCCGGAAGAAATTTCGACCAATTCGCCCAAATCCGTTAATTCCAACCCGAATAGGCATCGTGTTCCTTTTGCAGATTTTCCTAAAAGATAATGAG
>JAYWMS010000337.1:0-1736 GCA_035873215.1 Nitrospirota bacterium
CTCGATGCGTGCTTTGATTCACTAGCATGCACGCCATTTTCTGCGTTCTAGTAAAAGTGTTGCATCGACCGATTGAAGTCGCACTCCAAAACGGACATTCAAACTATCCAAATTCTAAGAAAATGAAGGTCTGCTTTCGGCCAGAAGCGGACGTCATTCAGGTGCCTGAGGGTCTTCAGAAAGCCCACCGCTCGCCACGAACTCCGAATAGCCCCGCACCATTGCTCGAACGCAATCTCCAGGAGTCAACCCTCCATTAAAAAAGCCCTTACAGGGTTCTTCGATCAGCTCTGGACGGTTATCTTCCACCCATTCTTGAGCGTCATAATAAGCCTGCGGGTCATTCGAGCTGTTGGTGACAGATACAATCTGCCCATCGGAAAAGATAAGATGAAACGTGTCCGTAACATTGAAATCGATTCCAAGTGCTCCAATTATGTCATCCTTGACTGTGATAGAGCAACTGATAGTCCCTTCATTTTCAACGTTGCACGGCGTTCGCTCCATGACCTCATAGTTCCCACCCTCCGCCCAACCTTGATAGAAAAGGATTGAGGGAATCGAATCTTCGGCGGTTGATAGTGCAGCCTGAAGCGCGTCTGGATCGAAAGAGTAGAAGGCATCAACAAACGATTCGGCCGTGATAACTAATCTATCCGCGGGCTGCTGGTCCCCAGAGTCGGCCGATTTGCCGCAACCAATCAGCGAGAGCGAAATAATCATTGCGCCGGCACATCTACAAATCATTTGTTAGTCTTTCTGCTGATTCCGAAGTTTGTTGTAGGCGTCCAACGGCAAGTCGCGACGTGGATATGCAACTTTGTCAAATGGCCATTCTTCCGCAAGCCATTTTTTTACAGTTTCGTAGAGGTGTTGATCCAGCCCCGCATCGAGCATGTCTGTCCGTACCCACATTCTTGCTATAGCGTCATAACCGCCGATTTTGAACGGGTTAATGTACACACAGCCTAGTACTCTATCTTCGTCAAGGCTGACCACCGTGTAAGCAAAGGAGGTCCTTTGTTGAAACTCCTTTTGGTGCCATCCCAAATCAATGAGATTTTGCTCCAAACTCAGGCCGATTGGCCAAGAACTGTTGGAGAACGTCGCCTGTAAATGGTCGGTGCTCGACACCACCGCGTCGTAGTCCCTAACAACATCATTGACTGTCAATATTCTCAGTCGAATCCGATCAGTCTCAAGAACTTCCGGAACATCAAAGTCGGCGGGAACTAACGGTTCACCCGATGCTGGAACCGCTAAAAGACACGCAAGGCTAAACAGTGCAATTCGAAGCATATTCCTCTCCTCTGGAAATTGTTGTTGATTCGATCGGTAACCAACTATTGGTCTGCCGAGGCGATGTCCGCTTTGGGTCATAAGCGGACGCTCAATTCAAGTCAAATTCTATCATGTGAGAGGCTGCTGTCAGAGGTAGAGCGGCCACTCGCCACTCATAGTGTGGGCTCCGATATCCGTGAATGGAGCCCAGCATGATTACAATAAGAAACCTGATCCCGAGGAAGATACCCTGGAACAAAGGAAAGTTGCTGGGGCAGAAATGCCCACTTTCATTAAAGCAAATATGGTCCATCCGAAATTGTCTGAAAACCGAGAACCGGTACCGAGATATTGCTCTGTTCGACCTGGCGATAGATAGCAAGCTGAGAGCATGTGACCTACTAGGTCTCATGGTGTCGGATGTATCCAATAGTGGGCAGGTTTCTTATTGTAAT
>JAYWMS010000378.1:0-5872 GCA_035873215.1 Nitrospirota bacterium
AACAATCAACACAACCTCCTGATGCCCCTCAGGCAGATTTCCGTCCCACACATTAAAAATCTCCTCGCAGCCATTTGCCTGTTTTCTGCACCACGTCTCAAGAACGTACAAGACCTCCTAGTGCCTCCAGCGGACTAAAGGATGCGACGGAACGTCTCAACTTTCAAATGTGAATTATTCAACAGCTCTATTAGAGGTGGTGCAGCCCACCAGACGCAAAGCAGGGGGGGATTGGCCATTCCTAATTATTTCGTGGAACTATACAGCGGGACGATCTGAACAGAAAGCACAGTCGGATAAGGCAGTCATGGGCAATTGACCTTACCTTCGTCATAGACTAATAGGGTTAACCAGGAATTTCCCGTTCTCATTTTTTTTCGCGATAGTCCTTGGTTTCGATCCCCCGCTGTTTCAGCAGGCGAGCAAGATAGGATCGCTGTAATCCGAGCATTTCTGCCGCTTTGGTTTGGTTGCCGCGCGCGCGCTCAATGGCCTGTTCGATCAACTGGCCTCCAAACTGCTCCATAGCTTCGTGGTACAGTACCGGTTCTTCCGATTCTTGAATCAACGATTCGATCTCAATATCTAACCCAAGCTGTTCAGGACGAATCACCGTATCCACGCCTAACACCAAAGCACGCGAAACTGCATTCTCTAACTCACGCACATTGCCGGGCCAAGCGTAGTGCCGCAATACTTTCACTGTCTCCGGAGCAAAGTTGCGTCCTGACTTCCCTAGCTCCTTTGAATACCGCTGCAGAAAAAGATTCGCCAAGGGCACGATATCATCAGGGCGTTCTCGTAGCGGCGGCATGGAAAACTTCACGACATTGATCCTATGAAACAGATCATCACGAAACTTGCGCTCCTTAACCGCCTGCGTAAGATCTCGGTTTGTAGCCGCGAGTATACGGATATTTACCCGTACCGATCGGGTCCCTCCAACGCGATGAAATTCTCGATCCTGAAGCAATCTGAGCAATTTGGTTTGCAGATCTGGAGACATATCCCCGATCTCATCTAGAAACACAGTGCCTCCATCAGCAATTTCAATCTTTCCCTTTTGGAAGGTATGCGCACCGGTGTAGGCGCCCCTTTCATGACCAAAGAGTTCATTCTCCAACAACGAATCTGTGAGTGCCACGCAGTTAATGACCACAAAAGGCATCGCCGCACGCGGGCTCCATTGGTGAATCGAGCGAGCAAATAATTCCTTTCCGGTTCCGCTTTCCCCCAACAGCAGAATTGTGGCTTCCGTGCTGGCCGCCCTCTTTGCCATATCGATCAAGGATTTCACCGATGAGGTGGTGGCAACAATCGTGCTATACCGCGATTCCACCTCTTCACGAAGATACGCGACTTGGCGCTTGAGTGACTCCTGCTCAAATGCTTTCTGAATCACAATCGAGAGATGATCCACATCCAGCGGTTTGGTCAGGAAATCCGTTGCCCCCTGTTTCATGGCCTCAACGGCAACTTCAATCGTTCCATGAGCCGTCATCACGATAACCGGTGGGGGTACGGGCATTAAACTGTAGGATATCCTGGGTGCTCCATGTTCCTGTTCAGCATTAGTATGGTGTTTCTTGATCATATGTAGGACTTCCATCCCGGTCATGCGAGGCATCTGAAGATCAAGGAGCACCAGTTTGGGTTCTTCTTCCTCAACCACTTCCATGGCCTGTACGCCGTCATAGGCATGAAGCGAAATGTAGCCCAACCCTTCCAGCCGATCGCGCAACATCAACACGATATCGGGATCATCATCAACGATTAGGATTTTCTTGTTCATCGACTCCTTCCAGTTTGAGGTTTCATTGAAATTTCATCGCCTCAAACATTCACCGACTTCGGAATTGGCCATCCAATTGTTCAATGACCGCAGCAGCCAGGAGCGGCAACATCAATTCATGATGACCTGTTAGCGCAAGACCTTGACCCCCTTTTTGCGTAGGACGCCTGACGACATTGGTCATGGGACGATAGTGCGGAAGAAAATCCATATTAGCCGTCGTGATCTTTTTCAGCGATTTGCCTAAATTACGACTCAGGGTGACCGTCTTCAGGAATACTTCAGGAAGCAAAACAGCCGATCCCACATTCAAATAAACCCCGCCTTCCATGCGTGACACGACAGCTGTCAGCGTGCGGAAATCCAATAGTGATCCCGCACCCAAGGCTGCGCCGTCCGCGGACGGATGCATGTGAATAATGTCTGTCCCCATCGCGACATGCACAGTGACAGGAATGCCGAGTTTCCAGCCTGTGGCCAGTAAGCTCGTTTTTCGAAAGGGAAAGAGTTTCGGATGCCGATCAATATACTCTCCAACCGCTGCCCCAATTCCCAGCCCATCCTTCACCCCGGCCACGATGGCCTCGTTGATCATTCGACCCGTCTCTTCGGCCATCCCAAATCGGCCGGAGTCTATTTCGGCATCCACTTCCTCGGACGTATGCCCCAAGAATGCCAACTCAAAGTCATGGATGACCACGGCGCCATTGATTGCAACAGCCGTGATAATGTCTCGTCGCATGAGATCGACAAGAATGGGATTCAGTCCAACCTTCGTAGGATGGGCTCCCATCCCTAGTATGACCGGGCGTCCACGCCGACGTGCGGTCACGATGGCCTGGACAAGTGAACGAAATGTCTGAATGGCAAGAATATCCGGTAGGGTCGACAAAAAGGTGGAAAGGCGATTTCCCTTTTTCCATGGTACGGAAAAATCGGATACCTTGACCTTGCTATGGCGGCTCTTGAGCGAATAGGTTGTCAGTCGAGATACATCGATCGGCTCAACAGTCCGCGAGCGTTTTTTAGGCGACGTTCGCAAAGAGCTTCTCTTCCACCAGCTCACATAAGACGTGACCCAGGGTTATGTGACATTCCTGAATTCTAGCTGTCACGTTGGAAGGTACCACAAATGCATGATCAACAAGCGGAGTGAGCTTTCCGCCGTTCTTCCCCGTCCATGCTACCGTAATGATCTCGCACATGCGCGCTGCCTCGACGGCCTTTAAGACATTGGGGGAGTTCCCGCTGGTACTAATCGCAATGGCCACATCGCCGGGTTGCCCATGAGCAAGAATCTGTCGGGCAAAGATATCAGCATACTCATAGTCATTCGCAATACAGGTCAAGGCCGCTATATCGGTGCCCAAGGCCATCGCGGCTAAAGGAGCCCGATCCCGGTCATACCGCCCCACGAACTCTGCAGCAATATGCGACGCATCCGTCGCGCTCCCGCCATTTCCGAATAAGATCACTTTTTTCCCGGATTGAAAGGCTTTCACTAGAATCTCACCGACTGTTTCTATCAGTTGCACATATTCCTGGACAAACTGATTTTTAACCTCGGCGCTTTCTTGAAAACGTTGTTGAATTTGATTGGTATTCATGGGGCTGAATTCTAGGGTACTCTACGAGTAAACACAATACTCCTACGTGTCTGATATGACTTGCGGCATGGCTAAGTCAAGAAACTTCTCTTGTTTTTCATTGAGCAAAAAAGTGTTCTTCCGCAAAAGCAGTCAACACCTACCATGCGTGAGAATGTCTGCACTTTCTTGAACCCCCTTAGGGGCAATGTTATAGTCGATCGGCCATGCCCGTTGACCCTCATGCCAAAGCACTCTTTATCACCATATCCGGAAATTCTGCTACAGCATTGACTTGTATCAATCGACTCACCCCGGAATTTCTGTGTTTCTTTCTCCCGGATGCTCAGAAAGAGACGATTGAAACCCAGCTTCAGCCATTCATTTCGAAAATGCCCCAGCGATGGGATTGGGTGCTCACTGGCGACCCACACAGTTTTTCCACATCGCATCAGGCATTGGCCACACAACTGCCAGATCTTCTCACGACATGGGGCATTCACCGCGGAGAATTGGTCGTTGATTTCACTAATGCCACACCGGCCATGGCAGCGGCAGCCGCATTGGTGACAAGACCATTCAGCTCTCGTACGATTCTGCTTAAAGAAGCCACTGCCTCTTCCCAGGAAACCGAAACACTCTGGGATGAATCCAACCCCTGGAATGAGGAAGCTGTTCAAGGTCGACGCGAAGCGGCAGCGATATTCAATCAGGGGGCCTTTCCAACAGCGGCGAAACAGTTTCGATTGATCGAATCGATGGTGAGCGGGGGTCAAAAGCCGCTCTACCATGCCTTAGCTGATCTGGCCGATGGCTATCACGATTGGGAATGTTTTCACTATAAGGAAGCGTGGGATAAACTCAAAACCGCGCTCAAGGCCCTGGAGCTAGCTTCAATTTGGGGAGGCCCTTCCGGACTTTCTCAATTGCTTGGAACCGTGAAAACCAACTCAGGCTTTTTGGAAAGAATTGTGCTGGATCCTCAGGAGGTCAAAGCAGTGGTGGCCGATGACTTATTAGCCCATGCCAAACGCCATGCCGAACGAGACCACAACTACGGGGTTGGTGTCGCTGTGGTTATTCGTGCTCTCGAGGCGTACGGCCAGCATCAGCTTTGGACACAGTTCACTGTCAAAACATGGGATGTTCACGTCGAGCAGCTCCCTCAATCCCTACAGGAAGCATGCCGTAGTTCCTTCTTGGATGATGTAGATGGAAAATACAAACTGCCCCTTCGTGCTCAGTTTCAAACACTCGCTGAAATGGGCCATCCGCTTGGACAAAGCTTTACCGCAGAATGGCCGAAAATGAAAGCCTTGCTTGATGCTGCCTACCACAACGTGCTTGGGCATGGCTTTCAACCTCCCAAAGCGGAGCGCTTTCACCAGCTGTACCAATTGGTCTTGAAGCTCACGAACGTGAAGGAATCCTCATTGCCCAAATTTCCAATCATGAAATTGTAGGTCAATGGAGATTAAAATCTATTACGAGGATACCGATTGTGGTGGAGTCGTCTACTACGCCAACTATTTCAAATATTTTGAACGCGCCCGGACACACTATTTAGAGGATCATGGATTATCAGTCCCCGCTCTCCATCAACAGGGGGTAGTATTTGTCGTGACCGAGACCAATGCCTCTTTTAAATCACCGGCACGGTATGGAGACATCCTGGTTATCAAGACAGCTATCTCAGCACCCAGAAAATCTGTGCTGACGTTTTCGCACATCATTCACGAGCGACAAAGTCAACGCATCATTGTCGAGGGCTCCGCCAGTCTTGTCATGACCAACGGCCAAGGAAAAGTCAGTCGGATTCCAACTGACTTTCTTGAAGCCTTGAAAATTTCCGACCAGTCTGCATCTGCTTGCTCCTAAAAAGTCAGGAGTATTGGGTGATGAGTAAAGAATTTATTTCCCGTCACCATCAGAGGCATGTTTATCACATTCCCACAACTTTTCACCCGTGACTCATTACTTCCAAAGAGAACGCCGTTGGAGGAATTTTTTAACATCCTCAGTGTTACGGAAGATCTCGAAAGAGCCACGCCCCATATAACCCCGCTACCGCGATCGTGACCAACTCTATGGATTGAAGCATCCGGCTAATGATGGCACCCTCTAACGGAGGGGACAAAACAAAATGCATCCCTAAATATTCCGGTGCTTCACCGAGTGCGGTTTCCCAAGGAGGGAACATCACTGCTAAAATCAAGACTCCCACCATGATATAAAGAATTCGAAGATTTAATGTCTCCTTGGCACGAGCTTCCTCGACAGACTCCTTCGTATACCTCGTCCCACACTTTGAACAATACCTCGCTCCAGTCGGCAACTCACTTTGACACGCCCGACAGATTTTTTGATTATTCATTGGAATAGCTTATAACCAAACAGGTCACGAATTCCAGTCTCTGTCAATGAATCAAAACTGAACGGAGGTTTCCCTCATCAATTTCATGCTGCTTTGGACGTTGCTGATCCGCCGTGCCAG
>JAYWMS010000448.1:0-1903 GCA_035873215.1 Nitrospirota bacterium
GGTGGAGGGAATTGAAATGTCCAGATTTGTGCAATTATGCAATGAAATGATCACATATTATGGGACTGTTGAATATTTCACTCCATTGGCCAATACACGCCCATGATAAGACGGGCCTCATCAGTTGGAGGGAATGTTCAAAAAAGTTCGTCCAGCAAGGCCGCAGCCCGTTTGACGCGCGGAGCGTACACTGTGTACGTGAGCACGGCAAAATGGCGAGAACGCCGCTGGCGGCTTTTTTCAACATTCCCATTATGTAGGTTTCGGTCAGGCCACTCGAAGGGATTGTTAGCTGAACCCTAAAGAATTTGCTGGTAAATCATTTGATTTTTGGCAAGCCCGATAACCTCATAGGTTTTGGGTTTTTCGCAAATGTGTCTTTGCATTATTCACGGACTATGATCTAATTGAGCGAATTTCAGTTTTTAAGCAAGATTTCACATCATGAAAATTAAAACCTCCAAAACACGCCCTTCTCGTCGGTCAATCACGCAGGTATTAAAAAGCATTCGCCTTTTTGCGACGGATGTTGATGGAGTCTTAACAGATGGAGGGATGTATTACAGTGAGTCCGGGCAACAAATGAAGAAATTTAACGTGTGGGACGGCATGGGAATCAAATTGCTCCAATCTGCCGGTGTACTCACAGGAATCGTCACGGCTTTGGATACAACGCTTGTCGCTCAGAGAGGAATGGAACTAAAGATTCCTGAAATTCACCAGGGAGTGCGTGATAAACTAAACGTTCTCAAGAAGTTAGCGAGTAAGCATGGTCTCACACTTCAAGAAATCGCATATATGGGAGATGATGTTAATGATCTCGCCGCCCTTCAGTCCGTTGGATTCTCGGCGACACCGGCCAATGGGCGAGCGGAGATACGTCGAGAGGTTCACCATATTTGTAAGGCGAAAGGCGGGGAGGGAGCAGTACGGGAAGTGGTGGATTTGATCTTGGCAGCCAAGGGAATATCGTCCTGAATGACGAATTTTGAAATAAGATTGTTTCTAATCCCAAACGGAGAACGCCAGCCTCGGGGTATGTGCTGTCCATTTCGTCCCGCGAACAGACATCAACATGGGCTTCAGATCTGATACCACTGGACCGAAAATGACTAAGAAACACTCACAAGGGACACCGTCTGTCGCTAAGTACATAAAACTGTGAAGAATCTTCTGATGTGAGGCGTCTATGAAGTCGGGACATCTGTATGCGGTCATTTTAGCTGGAGGTAGTGGCACGCGTTTCTGGCCGCTGAGCCGCGAGCGATTTCCAAAGCAACTGCTCCAAATTATTGGGGAAGGTACACTTATCCAGCAAACCGTTCGACGGGTGATGCGAACGGTGCCGGCTGAGCGGATTTGCGTCGTGACCAATCCCTTCCAGGCAGAAACTATCAAACTTCAGCTTTCGGATTGGAAAGATGAGCTAGCCAATAACTTTGTGTTGGAACCCGAAGGCCGGAACACGGCGCCTGCTATTGGCCTCGCCGCCCTTCGTCTTGTTCGCCGTGATCCCAATGCCATGATGCTCGTGTTACCCTCGGACCATGTGATTACCGGAGACACCAAATTCAAGCAGGCTGTTTCGTTGGGCTGTCAATTGGCGGAAAGTGGTCACCTCGTGACATTTGGAATTCAACCCACGAAGCCTGAGACCGGGTATGGGTACATTCAGCCAAATCGTCGAAAGTCCTTAGGGCAACAAGGATCTCTTTCGGGGTATAAAGTTGCGCGATTCGTTGAAAAACCTGATTTGGAGAAAGCCCAACAATACCTTAAGTCAGGAAATTATTTCTGGAATAGCGGAATTTTTTTGTGGCGAGCCGAAACCTTGCTGAATGAATTTGCACAGCACCAACCAACCTTGCTTCGTGGGCTAAAGGTTATCGACCAGATGATGGAA
>JAYWMS010000474.1:0-2914 GCA_035873215.1 Nitrospirota bacterium
GACCATTTATCTCACGATCAAAGTGTAGGAAACAGGGAACATTCGCCCACCCGTCTCTGTCCGACTCCTCGGTAGGCTGGTGGGCTACCTGAACGAACCAAGGCTACACACACGACGCAGCTTTGATGAGAAAGGACATTAATGATGAACACAACACTCCAAACTTTAGACCCGGTAGACCACTTGGGGAAATCGGAATCCGAAGCTCAATCGATTCGTCATCGCGTGAGGGCCCATTCCCATTTGCAGGAAGATCTGCCAACTATGGACATGAGTGAAGAAAAACGTGAGCCTGCCCCGCGAAAAGAACCCACGACGTCAGCGTTGGAAACAATTTACTTTCGCACGTTTCGGACAAGGCCCCTTTTGAGCCGAGGTGATGAATTGGCCTTGGCCAAGGGTATTGATGAGAGCAGTCAGAGCATTCGTGCTGCCCTCGCGCAGGGCATTCAATCGGTCAACAATCTCGCCAACAAACCACACTATCAGTCCGCACTGAAAAACCTAAATGAGATTCGCGAACTCAGCGGTCTATCGGCTGTCGCACTCAATGAGGCTGATCAGGTCTTACATGATTTGATCACTGCCTTATCGGGCATCGGCCCCAAGTCGTCCTCTTTAAAAAAGCGCCTTCGCGCAGTTCGGCAAACCATTGCGACTCAACGGATCCAATTGGAACAGACCAAAGACAATCTGGTCCAGCGAAACCTCCGCTTGGTGGTTGATATCGCCAAACGGTTTGTTGGACGTGGCATGAATCTTTTGGATCTCGTCCAGGAAGGGAACATCGGACTCATGCGAGCCGCGGAGCGCTTTCAGTATCGCAAAGGATTTAAGTTTAGCACCTATGCCACGTGGTGGGTTCGCCAAGGGATTCTGCGGGCACTTTCCGACCAATCTCGGACGATTCGCATTCCCGTACACACAACAGAAGCATGGCAACGACTCACAAAAACCTCACATCGTTTGGCACAGCAACTCGGGCGTGAACCGCGTCATGAGGAACTGGCCAAAGCCTTGGGAATCAGCACAGAGCGGGTGATCGAGACGACACATGCCTTTTTAGAGCCTATCTCGTTCGACAGTCCCAATACTGAAGGTGAATCCTTCCTCGGGGATTTCTTGCCGGACGTCAATAGCACCCCCCCGGACCTTGATATTGAAGAGGAACAAACCAAACATCAATTGAATGAAGTACTGAGGACATTGACTCCACGAGAGGAACAAGTGATTCGCTTGCGTTTCGGCATCGGGCAAGAGAAATCTTGGACATTGGAAGAAGTCGGTCAGACGATGAATGTCACAAGAGAGCGTATTCGGCAAATCGAAGTCATTGCCTTGCAAAAGCTCCGAGACCCTCAATTAAAAATGAAATTGGCAGAGATCTGCTAAGGAGAGGCAATTCGTGAACCGTAAGGCATAATCCGTTTTTAATAAAAATGCCGATATCAAAATTACCTGCATCTCTCTTTCGCATTTCGAATCACGAGGTGGGTTCACACGCAGATAAATCTAACAAGAATGAATAAATGAATGCGAGTTCTTTAAACCGTCGAAATCGTCCTGTTGCACCACCGTGCCCAGCATCCATATTCGTTTTGAGAAGGAGACGGTTTGAATCAGTTTTCATCTGACGTAATTTTGCAACCCATTTCGCCGGCTCCCAATATTGGACTTGAGAATCATGGAGGCCTGTCGTCACCAGGAGATGAGGATAGTCTTTTTCCTCAACATTGTCATACGGGGAATAGGACAACATGTACTCATAATATTCCTTTTGATTGGGATCACCCCATTCGTCATACTCACCCGTCGTGAGCGGGATACTGGAATCCAACATCGTCGTGACGACATCCACAAACGGCACTTGCGCCACGACGCCTTTGAATAATTCTGGCCGCATGTTGACTACAGCACCCATGAGAAGTCCTCCCGCACTCCCTCCCATGGCGAATAATTTGTTGTGACTCGTCCATTTCTCGCGAACCAGAAACTCTGCACAGGCAATAAAATCTTCAAACGTATTTTTCTTATGAAACAGTTTTCCGTTGTCGTACCAACCACGACCGAGCTCCTCGCCACCACGAATATGCGCGAGAGCAAACATAAAACCACGATCAAGCAGGCTCAATCGTGGTGCGCTGAAACCTGGATCCATGCTAGCCCCATAGGAACCATACCCATACAACAAGACGGGATTAACCCCATGGCGAGGGAGTCCTTTGCGATACACGATTGAAATTGGGATGCGTGCCCCGTCTTGTGCGGTGGCCCACAACCGTTCAGTTTGATAGTTTGACTGGTCAAAACCCCCCAAAATTTCTTCTTGTTTGAGTAACGTTTTTTCCCGCGTGTTCATATTATAGTCAAACACCGAATTCGGAGTAGTCATGGATGTATAGCCAAACCGAAGGATGGATGTATTGAAATCTGGATTCTCACCGAGTCCGGCTAAATAGGTCGGCTCGCCAAAATCCAATTCATGTTCGGGTTGATCGTTCCATGGGATGACTCGAATATGAATTAAGCCTTCTTTTCTTTCCTCCACAACAAGATGATCTCGAAACAATTCGAATGTTTCGAGTAAGACATCATCACGATGCGGTATCACTTCACCCCAATGTTCTCGCCCAGCATGCTCAACGGGCGTCTTCATCAGTCGAAAGTTCAGGGCCTGCCAATTCGTTCGAATATAAAACGCATCCTGATAGTGGTCTATATCGTATTCATGCCCGCGCTCCCGTGGTAAGAAAACTCGAAACTCCCCTAGGGGGGCATCTGCATCCAAGTAACGATATTCACTGGCAATCGTCTGATGAGACGTGATCATGAGATATTGTTTGGATTTCGTCTTGAAGACTCCCGTGGAAAATGTTTCATCCCCTTCCTCGTAAACGAGTCGATCATCGGAGGG
>JAYWMS010000491.1:0-8297 GCA_035873215.1 Nitrospirota bacterium
GCTCTTCCGATCTACTCGGAAGCATCAAGCTAAAGAGAATTATAATCACACCTGCCAGAATCACAAATACCGGTGAGCCATCGCTTTCCCAGTATCATCCAATTCATATAGCAGCGGCGCACCCGTTGGGATATTCAATTCGAGCACTTCTTCCTTGCTCAATCGGTCAAGATGCATCACGAGTGCCCGCAAACTATTCCCATGGGCAGCTACCAGAATCGTAGTCCCGCTGGAAAGTCGAGGCCAAATAGTCTCTTGGTAATAGGGCACCACGCGGGCTGCAGTATCTTTTAAGCTTTCTCCTCCCGGCGGTTTCACATCATAACTGCGTCGCCACAGCTTTACCTGATGCTCACCAAATTTCTCAACAGTTTCGGCTTTATTCAATCCTTGTAACTCCCCGTACATCCGCTCATTGAGTGCCTGATTTTTTTCCACCGTGAGCCCAGTCTGACCGATCACCTCTAAAACAATTTCCAATGTCCGGATAGCCCGCGTCAGCACAGAGGTAAACGCTTGATCAAAGCGGAACGCTTTAAGCTTTTCTCCGGCTTCCCGAGCTTCTTCTTCACCTTTCGGGCTTAATGGAACATCTACCCAACCAGTAAAGCGATTTTCCAAATTCCATTGTGATTCTCCATGTCGAATCAGGACCAATTGCTTCATCCGCCATTCCTCCCTGTGGAACCTGTTCCGTGCCAGACTAGAGCCTAATCATACCTCTTTGCAAAGGACTTGCGTTGCTTCCATATCAGATCGTACGATGCCCCTCTACACCCAGATCATCACTCACACACTCATTGAGAGTACGAGCCCTCACGAGACTCTTACATGAACGAGTCGCATGCTTCATCCCCTGATCTACAATGGTGGCAGGCCTTAGCTCAACACTTGGGGGTTCAGGACAAGGCGGAGCTGTTTTTTACGAACGCCTGCCAACCTCATGGTCCATTAGAAAAGGTCTTCGATGCCCGAGGAGACATCAATTACATTCTTTTTGTCCTACTCCGCCATTGGATTCCTGTTGTACTCCCGCCGCCAGGGAAAGAACGGGTCACAAAGAATGATCCGGATTATTGGATCGAATCGGCGCATATTCTTCAAGCGGCCGTGCTGCGCCTCCGAGAGCTAAAACCGCTCATTGACCTCCTCACAACGACCAATCCCTTTGAACCAGAGACTCCTCGATCTTCCCCCGTTGTCGAGGTGGAACTCGCCAACATGCTGGAAGGCATTGCCGCAGTCGCTGGGAGGTATGGTGGGCCTGATTATTCGTCAACCATCAAAAACTTTGATCCGATTCCGCTCTGCCAAACCCAACCATTCAAGCACAACAAAAAGCACAGCGCGGAACTCTGGGTCGTCTTTCTCCTACGCGAACATTTTCGGTCACTCGGAATGGGAAAGGACCACTATTGGTCTCTGATTGCAGAAGTGATTACCGCAGCCGGCATTTACCAATCCAATGATCAACCCTTTCCCGCTGGGGAGCTGAAATCATGGTGGACGAAAAACTGGCCTCGCACCTATACCCTCCTGAAGGAAAAGGGGGATGCTGCCGGGGCCTTTCACTCGGCCTCCCACAATGATTATGAATGGTTTCAATCCTGGTTCACCTGGCAACTCTCACACACCACCAAAACCGAACTTTAGAAGGATCATGAAGACACCGACCAACGGTATTCTCGTGCCCCTTAATCCGTGAAATGTTTTCCGTTGAAAGTCTTGAATGAAAATACCTAAATCAAGAATACAGGTATTTCTCTGACCAATCATGGCTCACAATATACAGCTCAGGGCATTTCAGTCGCAGCCACATTGAACCTCGATTTTATGAAGGAACCGTTCTTTGTGAACCTGGGTCAGAAGGAGGGAAGCTCTCTGGCGGAACCTGCCCAATGACGGAAATGAGAAGGCCAATCATCAGTACATGCAAAGCAATTCCCAGCCACAGAACATATACCTGGACCCCACCATCTTCCGCCAATTCCCGTAATCGTGAGGACTGATCTGGAAACGGTTTAGCCGTAATCTTCAACAGATGATCTTTGAGGTGCCAGTAATAGAGGTAATTGGCACTACCACCGGCAATGACTCGCCACACGACCCCGACAGTGAAATCACCGGTGATAAACGCGGAGATTACCGGACCGATCGCGTACACGAGCGCATACATGTACATTTTTCGGTACAGAAACCACAGGAAAGGATCAAACAAAAACGCAGGCCAATGCCAGGACAGGGCAAATCGAGGCCCAGCCTCTGAGGAAAATCGCCGAAATACATTTAGGTAATAGTCCGTCGCAGGTTTCCACGACCATCCATTTGTTAACGAAATTTGGAGAGATTTGTTCGGACCAATAAGAGCACGCCACTGCTGCTCCTCGTCAACCGGGGTATTGGTTTCCGCGGTACCCACCGCCTCTTCCATTGACACTCCGCAGCGATGACAAAACTGTGCATCATCAGGATTCTGTTGCTCACAAGAGCCGCATTGTTTCATCCCGCCGGGTTATAGCATCCTTGCCCACTGGGAACAAGGTCGGGTTACCAAACGGGATAATCATTTAGCGGTTAATCATTTCACGCAAGGCTAACGGGAAGTCGGTCACCAGAAAAGGAATTTGCATAACTTTCCTTTAATTTTCTAAGCGGATGCCCAACAAGGCCCTACAAGCATTGGCTTGAGCCTGTCGATTAGGAAGGTCGCAAAAGTTCAGAGACCCAGGGAAATTCACCACAGTACATGTGGAAGAGGAGGGCCTGTCTTCCTTCAACGAAGCCTGAGTTTCCCCTCGGCGAAGACAGGGAACGCTGGCGGCAGACCTTCGACTTTGCTCAGGACCTGCTTTTTCAACACTCCCCCCTCAACGAACTCAATATTGCACGTTTGTGAATCCCTATGCTAGATTCGCCTGTATTCGTGCGGGGTTTCGCCATTATGCTGACCGAAGAACTTGAACGACAGGCCTCGAAATTCTTGATGAATACCTATGCCCGATTACCGCTCAGCATCATGCGGGGCAGGGGGTGTTACGTCTACGACGCCGAAGGTCGTGAATACTTGGATTGTGTGGCTGGCATTGCTGTCAATGTCCTTGGCCATGGACATCCTGATTTGATCACAGCCATTGAGAAGCAGGCGCGTCAGCTCATTCACACGTCTAATCTGTACTATTCCGAACCACAGGTGCAATTAGCACGACGTCTCGTTGAACTGTCCTTTGGCGACAAGGTGTTCTTTGGGAACAGTGGGGCGGAAGCCAATGAGGCGGCCATTAAGCTGGCGCGGAAATATTCCACCGATAAGTTTGGACCAGCACGTTATGAAATCATCACCATGAAGAATTCCTTTCATGGTCGGACCTTGGCCACGCTCACCGCAACTGGTCAAGAAAAGGTTCAAAAGGGCTTTGCGCCATTGCCGGTTGGGTTTTCCTATGCCGACTTGAACGATATCGCCTCGATCGAGTCCCGAATCACCGATCAAACAGCCGCCGTCATGATTGAGCCAATCCAAGGGGAAGGTGGCGTCACCGTGGCCTCCCGAACATTTATGGAGCAACTGCGTGCCCTCTGTACTCAGCGCAAGGTTCTCCTCATCTTTGATGAAGTTCAAACGGGTATCGGGCGGACCGGCACAATGTTCGCCTATCAACATTTCGATGTGCATCCGGACATCATGACTCTCGCGAAAGGCTTGGGGGGAGGACTTCCCATTGGTGCCTGTATTTCCACTGATGAGATTGCGGAGGCGTTTGGTCCGGGTACTCACGCTTCAACGTTTGGCGGAAATCCCCTTGTATGTGCCGCAGCATTAGCCGTGCTCAGCACGCTAACTGAAGGAGGCCTGCTTGAAAAAAGCCGTGCCGTTGGAGCGTATCTGGCCAAAGGTTTACAAGAATTGGCGAGTCGAATTCCTCTGATCACCGATGTAAGAGGCTTGGGTCTATTGCAGGGCATCGAACTCTCAATCGATGGCAAACCTCTCGTACAAGACTGTCAGGCTCGAAAAGTATTGATCAACTGCACCATGGATCGGATTTTGCGGTTTGTGCCCCCACTTGTGATCACGCAATCGGACATCGACCGATTGCTCTCCGTCTTATCCGACGTACTCAACAAGCGTTTGTAAGGTTATGACCATTCTCGGGCATCCCATTCCAGATCATACAGCGTCAGCTATTCCCCATCCCTCTTCCGAGGTGCCGGGGAAAGATCTGTTGAGGTTGGAAGACATCCCTCGAAGCCAAGTCCTTCGCTTGCTCCAAATTGCGCGTGACCTGAAAGCCACCCCGAGACCAGGCCGCGCGTCACAATGGTTGTCCGGCCTCACGCTCGGTCTTATCTTTGAAAAACCTTCGACCCGGACACGCGTGTCCTTTGAAGCTGGCATGAATCAATTGGGCGGACAAGCACTGTTCCTCTCATCAGAAAAAATTCAACTGAGTCGCGGGGAAAGTTTAGCGGATACGGCGCTAGTCCTCTCTCGTTATCTGGATGGCCTCGTCGTACGAACGTTTGAGCAAAGTACACTTGAAGATTGGGCTCGACATGCGACAATCCCTGTCATTAACGGTCTGACCGATCTGGCCCATCCGTGCCAGGCTCTGGCTGATTTGATGACCATCACGGAGTATAAGGGTCAACTTCGTGGCCTCAAGCTCACCTATGTTGGAGATGGCAATAATATGGCCAATTCGCTGATTGAGGCCTCCGCCAAGGTGGGCATACACATTTCCGTCGGTTGTCCCTCCGGCTATACACCGGATAAGGGCATAGTGGACAGGGCTCGAGAGGAAGCCGCCCAAACCGGGGGAAGTGTTGAAATTACACCGGATCCGACTCTCGCAGCGAAAGGAGCTGATGTATTGTACACGGATGTCTGGACCAGCATGGGTCAAGAAGAAGAACAGGGACAACGACTGAAAGTTTTGGCCCCCTATCAACTAAATGAAACCTTACTTGCAGTCGCCAAACGCGATGCCATGATCCTGCATTGTTTACCGGCTCATCGGGGAGAGGAAATCACAGCATCCGTAATCGATGGTCCCCAGTCCGCCGTGCTGGATCAAGCCGAAAATCGATTGCACATGCAAAAAGCTATTTTGACGGAATGGCTGGGACGACCCTGGTCATGAGCCCATTGCGCCGACGAGTATCTAAGTCCGCAACATCGCGCCAATCGGCTTCCTCCGTGAATAAGGTCGTGCTCGCATACTCCGGGGGATTGGATACCTCCATCATTTTGAAATGGCTCAAGGAAGAATATCAGTGCGAAGTGATTGCCTTTTGTGCAGACTTGGGTCAGGGCGAGGACCTTCAAGCCATTAAGAAGAAAGCTCTGTCCGTGGGGGCCGGGAAGGTCTATGTGGAAGATTTGCGGGAAACATTCGTGAAAGACTATGTGTTCCCGATGCTTCGTGCCAATGCTGTCTATGAAGGATGCTACCTGCTGGGGACCTCCATTGCTCGACCGCTCATCGCTCGTCGGCAAGTTGAGATTGCCAGAAAGGAACGGGCACAAGCCGTCAGTCATGGTGCGACGGGCAAAGGTAATGACCAGGTACGTTTTGAGTTAACGTATGTGGCCATCGAACCTGGCATAAAAATCATTGCTCCGTGGCGGGATTGGTCTTTTAACTCCAGGCAGGACTTGATGAACTATGCCAGGAAACATGGCATTCCTGTCACCGCCACGAAAGCCAAACCCTATAGCATGGATCTCAATCTCTTTCACATCAGCTATGAAGGAGGCATTCTCGAGGATCCATGGAAACCGGCACCGGAATCGATTTTCCATATGACCGTCTCCCCAGAGCGGGCGCCCAACCGCCCTCAGAGGATCGATATCACCTATGAGATGGGAAATCCCGTGGCGGTCGATGGCAAACGCTTGTCGCCTGCCAAATTGTTAGGGCATTTGAATCAATTGGGAGGTCGTCATGGGATCGGGCGCGTGGATCTCGTTGAGAATCGCTATGTGGGCATCAAGTCCCGAGGGGTGTATGAAACACCCGGGGGAACCATTTTGCAGGTGGCGCACCGAGCCATCGAATCGTTGACACTAGATCGAGAGGTGCTGCACCTCCGAGATAGCCTCATCTCCCGGTATGCAGAAATGGTGTATTATGGCTACTGGTTTGCTCCAGAACGAATCATGCTCCAGACAGCATTTGATGAAGCCCAACAAGCGGTGAACGGAACAGTTCGGCTTAAGCTTTATAAGGGTAATTGTATCATGGAAGGACGACGATCTCCTGATTCACTGTATCGTGTGGAGTTGGCGACCTTTGAAGAAGGCCAGGGCTTCAACCAAAAGGATGCCGAAGGATTCATTCGTTTGAATGCATTGCGACTAGCAATTGGAACCACTCGCGACAAATCTCGAAGGGTAAACTAAGACCAACATTACGCTGCCTCCCTGATTGGCGAATGCAGATGCAATATCCTACCTGACCCCCAAACAATCAGGTAATCTTTTCGGTGAAGTGACCTTGCCCCATGGCGAACCGATCACAAAAAAAACTCACAACGTCATCCTCCTCAAAAGCATGGAGCGGTAGATTTGCTGAACCGACACATACTCTCGTCGAACGGTTCTCCTCCTCTCTGGCCATCGACCAACGCCTGTTTGAATGTGATATCGAAGGGAGCCTCGCTCATTGCCAAACGTTGGAACGAGCCAAAGTCCTGTCACAAACCGACTGCCGTGTTTTGATGCAAGGGTTGAAAGCCGTTCGCCAAGAACTTCGCGACGGTCAATTTCCCTTTGCCCAATCTGATGAAGACATTCATATGGCCATCGAACGACGTCTCACTGAACGGATCGGCCCAGTCGGCGGGAAGCTTCATACGGGCCGAAGTCGCAACGACCAGGTCACTCTCGACCTTCGATTGTACTTACGCGACTACCTCCAACAATTAGATGGGCTGCTGCATTCCGTGCAAGGCGCGTTCGTTCAACAAGCTCGGCAACATATGGATGTGATCATTCCAGGCTACACCCATCTTCAACGGGCACAGCCTGTGTTATTGGCCCATCACTTTCTGGCCTATGTCGAAATGCTGGCACGTGATCGAGGTCGAGTTCAGGATGCACTGAAACGCGTCAACGTCATGCCGTTAGGTTCAGGGGCCTTGGCAGGATCAAACTATCCCGTCGACCGTCGTTTCACAGCAAAATTGTTAGGGTTTCCTTGTATCAGTCAAAACAGTTTAGATGCCGTTTCTGACCGAGACTACGTAGCAGAAATCCTCAGCGTGTTGTCTTTGATCATGATGCATCTATCCCGATTCAGTGAAGAACTGGTACTTTGGTCATCTCAAGAATTTTCGTTTGTCGAGTTGCCCGATGGCTTTTGCACGGGCAGCAGCATGATGCCTCAAAAGAAAAACCCTGATATTCCGGAACTCATTCGCGGCAAAACCGGACGGGTGTACGGAGACCTCTTTTCGGTGCTGACGATGATGAAAGGCCTGCCTCTGAGTTACAATCGGGATTTGCAAGAAGATAAGGAACCCCTTTTTGATGGACTCCAAACTGTGTTAGATTCTCTCACACTGTATGCTGAGCTGATTCAGCGACTGCGGGTCCGTAGGGATGTCCTGAGCTCAACCATGAACGCCGGCTATCTTCTCGCCACCGAACTGGCTGACTATCTGGTCAGTCAACACGTGCCGTTTCGTGAAGCTCATAGTCTAGTGGGGCAACTGGTTCGTTCTGGAATCCAAAAGAAGCAAGATTTAATGAATGTCACGCTGAGTGATCTTCAGGCCATTTCTCCGCATTTCAAGAAAGACGCACTGAAGTGCCTGACTTTGGAGGGAGCGATTGATCGGAAGGGACAAATTGGGGGTACTGCCCGGAAACAAGTTGAACGGCAGCTGAAGTCCTGGGACCATCAGTTGCGCCCCAAGGACTCCAAACGGTAAGAACGTTTTCATGCCTTCAACAACCAACAGCTGCAGATTTGTCGGCTTGATCACGGGAATGTGCCTGGGAGTCTCATTGTTGGTTCTCCAAAGCTGTGGAGCAGTGGGCCCACCATTGCCACCTGAAAAAATTGGCATTGAAGCAAAAATTCGTCAACAACGTGCCCAGGAAAATGCAGGGCAGTCCTCGCAGGAAAAGATTATACCTATTGGGGAAGGTGAGATTGTGTTGCCCCCGCTTCAACCTGTCGGCATCAATTGATAAAAAGACTTGATGACATGAAGACCTTGAAACGACATGCCCCCATGTTATCGACACGATCCTTGCTGCTGCTTGACCCATATCCTCGAAATAATCCCTA
>JAYWMS010000515.1:0-4087 GCA_035873215.1 Nitrospirota bacterium
GCTCTTCCGATCTCACATTTGTTTCTATGGACTATATGCTTCGCTAAACGCAGAGTTTTTACTGGATCACCTTGCGGACTCCGTCATCGGTGGGGAATATGAAATACCGTTGGTGAATCTTCTTGACGAACTGGCCAATCCTCAATCCGCTCAGAACACGCAACGACGAACCAGCTCAGGCTTTGTGACGCAAGTAGAGGGTGTGAGTTCTGGGGACTCTATTGTTCCGTCCTTCCTGAAACGGATGAGCTGGCCATCTGGCACTTCAACACAGGACAGGTCCAATGGTGCGGTATTTCCTATCCCCACACGCACAGTACTTCCCACCCTTCGGGAATACGCACGCTTGGAATACAAAAAGCAGGAGCATGTGGTGGGGTACGTAGAAGCGAGTCGAGGGTGTCTGCATACCTGTTTGCATTGTCCTATTGTTCCAGTGTACCAGGGCCGATTTTTCTTGTTCCCGGCTGCGGTCGTTTTAGCGGATATTAGACAGCAGGTGAAGGCCGGTGCCGTCCACATCACCCTTGGAGACCCGGACTTTCTAAACGGACCAGGCCACTCCCTGAACATTGTCCGGGCCATGCATGATGAGTTCCCCCACATCACCTTCGATTTCACCACTAAAATTGAGCATATTCTGAAGCACGAATCGCTCTTCAAAGAATTCAGTGATCTGGGGTGTCTGTTCGTTATTTCTGCGGTGGAGTCGTATAGTGAAATTGTGCTTATTCACTTGGACAAGGGGCATACGCGCCAAGACATCTTCATGGCCCACGATATTCTTCAGTCTGTCGGCATCACCCTTCGGCCCTCGCTCGTTGCCTTTACCCCATGGACTACCCTGGAAGACTATGCAGAAATGTTTGAGTTGGTTGAACGGCATGGGTTGATCGACTGTATCGATCCTGTGCAATATAGCGTGCGGCTCTTGGTTCCTCCTGGGTCGGCCTTGTTGACCCCTCCAAAGACCCACCCCACACCCATGGCTCAATTTCTGGGCTCGCTGAACCAACAGAAGTTTCAACATACGTGGACCCACCCTGATCCTCGCATGGACTCGTTACAACAGGCAGTGACAAAAGTCGTGGAGAACACCACCAAAACGAAAGAAGATCCTGAACGTACATTTTATCGTTTGTGGGAATTAACGTATGACACCGCAAAGATGGAATTCTCTTCGATAAACAAAACCGCTTCCATGAATTCTGATCGTGTGCGTCCACCCCGGATGACGGAACCCTGGTTTTGTTGTGCGGAGCCCACGACTGATCAATTCCATTCTGTCGAGTGCTCTTCCAAGACCTGATGCCTCATAAGTAAAAATGAATGTGCAACCTATCGCTCTTCACCCACCACGTTTTTCAGACGTATCAGGCATAATTCGGTAATTGGTGCTCCAATGGCCCACCTGCTTCTCCTTCTTCCATCAATGAGCTATAGAGGGGAGGCTTTTCTGGAGGCGGCCAACAAGGTCGGCGTATCCCTAACAGTTGCTGGGGACGCCCCGCCAGACTTCCTTGAACGATCGCCCGATAGTTTCCTTACGCTTGACTTACACAGTCCCAGCACCGCTGTTCCTGCCGTGGTAGAGTTTGCCAAAACGTCTCCCATTAATGTGGTACTCGGAGTGAACGATCAGACCGCCGTCTTGGCATCGACCATCTCTGTCGCCTTAGGACTCTCTGCCAATTCCATTGACTCGGTACGCGCAGCAAGCAACAAGCAAACGATGCGAAGAATGCTGCAGAAAAATGGGCTTCCCTGCCCCAACTTTGTGGTGGTTGGAATAGACGAGAAACCAGCGGATGTTGTCCAACGGGTAACCTTTCCCTGTGTACTCAAACCGCTCACCCTTTCAGGAAGTTGTGGTGTGATTCGCGCTGATGACCAGGCGAGTTTTCAAAAGGCCTTTCTCCGGATTGGCAACCTGCTACAGACGTTCGCGAGGCCAGAACACGAAGCTCCTGGTCGTCAAATTCTCATCGAAGATTTTATTCCGGGAATCGAAGTGGCGCTGGAGGGGTTACTCACGAAGCACACGTTTCATCCCCTGGCCATGTTTGATAAACCTGATCCACTCGACGGTCCCTATTTTGAAGAAACCCTGTATGTCACGCCATCACGTCTTCCGTCCCACACACAAGCACGAATTGTTGAGTCCCTGGCTAAGGCCGCACGTGCCATTGGGCTCAACGAAGGACCCGTTCATGGAGAGTTACGAATTAACGATCAAGACATTTGGGTCATTGAGGTAGCCGCACGAAGCATTGGTGGGAAATGTTCTCGAATGTTGGAGTTTGGGACAGGGAGGTCTTTAGAGGAACTGATCCTGCTTCACGCGCTTGGTCGTGAACTTCCGTCCTTGGATCTCACAAAGCGTGCAGCAGGAGTCATGATGATGCCGATTCCGCGGGAAGGAATTTTAGAGAGAGTGGAAGGCCAAGATGAAGCGCGACACGTGCCTGGCATTGAGGAGCTGGTCCTAACGGCCAAGTCGGGGGACCAGCTTATTCCCTTGCCGGAGGGGAAACGATACCTAGGGTTCATTCTAGCCAGGGGATCGCTGCCAGAACTGGTAGAAGAAACCCTGCGAGAAGCCCATAGACGGTTAACCGTCGTGATGAGGCCTCATTCCTCGAATGTTGTTCCCTCAGGAATATTCCGTGCTTAATAAGATCTTAGGAAGGCACAATCTCTTTTGCGGTTTGAAGTATCCACGCCTCCAAGCTGCGGGCTTGTTCGGCCACATCCTGAATGCCAGTTAAATCATGGGCCCACACCCCTTGGACTTCTTCGTCCTTATCGGTGATTTCTTTTTGGATGGTCGCAACTTCCGCATCAAATCGCTCAGGGGGCTGCGATTGAATTCGCCGGGTCCCTCTTTTTCCGAACATGATGCCATCCGCGCCAAGATCGCAGGCAAAGCGTACAAGGTCGAGCCGTCCATCAGGCAGCGTTTTGGCGACCATCCGGTACGTCGTCCCTTCCTTCGAATGCACAAAGGCGGCTTTATAAAACCGTTCCCCCTGTGCAGGATCAACTTCAAGAGCGGTTAGGTCTGGCATTGGTGGTGCTGGAGCTGCGGGGGCTGTATCAACTTCTCCCATATGTCACTCTCCTTTTTGTCAAATTTTTCTGACGATCTCATTACTCATAGTTTAATGAGCTTATCAAAGGGACCGGTGAGGAGCAAGAATTCGAAGAGGATCAGACAAAGTGACAGTTTGGGTCTTCGATCACCAACATTCATGTAACAAAGAAAGGGACCGACCACAATTTCTTCAAAATTTTAAGGCTTGTTCATGAATTGCATCACATTCCAGGGGTGTGATAGGTTGTATTTTGGTTTGAAAATCAGTATCAGGAACAATAATTACGTCTATGGAGAGGCCTTGAAGTCTTAAGAAGATGTAAACACCGGTAGTTTACTATTACGAGAAGTCAAAGTTTCTCTTCCGTTAGTTAAGTTATATGGAGGCTACAGCCTGGAGGCTGAAGACGCCGCGATGAAATTCATTCGTTGAATTCATCGTCGCGTCTTATTTTTTGCCTTAGGCTGTGCCAGTTGTGCTTATGACCAAGTACACAGACTTCATCAATTATCACCTGTCCATGCTGGTGGATGATGTCCGGACTGGGTCCTATCGGCAGGCAATTTCTCAGGTAGTCCGAAGTGGGGATGCGGTTGTCGATGTTGGTTGCGGGTCTGGGATCCTTACATTTTTAGCCTGCCGTGCCGGGGCGCGTCATGTCTATGCGATTGAGAGCGAGGCTGTGATCGAGATAGCCAAGCTGGTGGCTAAGAAGATTGGGCTCCAAGATCGAATTACTTTTTTTAATGCTCCCTCTTTTGATGTTGAATTGCCTGAATCAGTTGAGGTCATTCTGACCGAAACTATGGGTACGTTTGGGTTCGAAGAAGGGATTCTTGGGTCGTTGACCGATGCGCGAAACAGATTTCTCAAGGAAGGTGGCCGGCTTATCCCACATGTGGTTGATCTATTTTTGGTTCCTGTCGAGTTGCCACAATTTTATAAACATGTCATTGATTTTTGGGTCGCCGGCTGTCAAGGTTTCGACTTTT
>JAYWMS010000135.1:0-2078 GCA_035873215.1 Nitrospirota bacterium
CCTGTCGAATATCGTCGACTTTGGATGGTGCCAGCACATCCATCACCATGACACCCTCGATGGTCTCAATTTTTCGCGTCAGGTGAAAAACCCTTTCCAAGGTAGCGGGGTTGAAGACGCCATCAGGATGCTGCTCATTGACCACTCCCAACACAATCATGTCATGAAGATTGAATTCCTTTTTAACCTGATTGTGGAAAATACGAACAAACTCATCCTCGGACAGCATGTTTTCAGGATCGGTGTCTATTTGGATGTTGGGAATCTGAAGACCGAGAGACACCGTAAGGACAAGAACGACACCAAGGATTTTCCAAGGGTGGGTCAGTGAAAGATTTACCAAAAAAGGAGGGGCGGACATGAGTTGTTATGGCGCCTACGGGTCCTCGAAAAAATACGTTGAACGAATTTGTGGTTTTTTACGTGCCGTAAACTCGAAATCCGAAACAACTCCGAAATGCCAAACTCGAATGTTTCAAACGGAACATTCTGACTTTTGACTGTCTCCCGGCGTTTTGGTTATTGGCAATTTGGTCATTTGAATGTGTTTCGGATTTCGATATTCGAGTTTCAGATTTGTTCCACAACTCGGGTTAAGGAAAGCTCAGAATCCCGCCGGTGAGATTGTAGACTTTCTGAAACCCATGTTGGAGCAAGATTCTGCATGCCAGGTATCCACGCAATCCCACTCGACAGTACACCACGGTTTCCATGGTTGGATCAAGATCTTGTATGTGCTCCCGTATCTCGTCGACTGGAATCAACGTGGCCTGAGGGATATGTTCTTCCCTGAACTCCTCATGAGTCCGCACATCTAATAGTTGAATAGGTTGGTTCATTGCCAATTTTTTCTTCAATGCTTCTCCAGTAATCGTAGCCACTTCTCCCCGGAGGGTATTCGCTGCCACAAACCCCGCCATAATCACCGGCCCTTTGGCCGAATTAAATTGTGGAGCGTAGGCGAGATCGAGATTTTCAAGATCTTCAACACTCATTTTTCCAGTAATAGCCGTGGCCAACACATCAATCCGCTTGTCGACACCCTGCTCTCCAATAATTTGCGCGCCGAGTAGTCGCCCCGTGGTCTTTTCCACAATCAGCTTCATATGCAGGGCTTCGGCCCCTGGGTAATAGTCTGCATGATCCAATGGGTGTGTGACTGACACGAAATAGTCATACCCGTGGGTTTGCGCCTCACGTTCCGACAATCCAGTTTTTGCCGCAGTCATGCCGAGTGATTCAACGATTGCGGTCCCTATCGCACCTGGGAATGTGAGATTGCCGCCAGCCGCATTGGCACCAGCCACTCGGCCCTGTTTATTGGCTGGTCCTGCTAAGGGAATGCGTGTGGGTTTACCTGTCACCAAATGATTGACCTCAACCACATCGCCCGCGGCATAGATATTGGGGTCCGAGGTTTGCTGATATTCATTCACCGCAATTCCCCCGGATTGACCAATGTTGAGTCCAGCTTCTCTCGCCAATTTCAATTCAGGTCGCACGCCAATCGAAAGAATGGCCAGATCACACGGCAATCGTACGCCACTGGCTAGTTCTGCTTCCTGAACCAACTCATCCTTTTGGTGTAAGGCAGTTACCTCATCCCCAACGATGACGTTGACCCCTTTTTCCTGAAGGTGCGCGGCCATTAATGAAGCCATATCCGAGTCAAACGGAGGCAGGATCTGGGGAGCCAATTCCACCAACGTCACCTGCAACCCCCGATTCATTAACGCCTCAGCGATTTCCAGACCGATAAAGCCTCCACCAACCACTACGGCGTTCTTCGATGGATGGCTCGCCAGGAAATTTTTAATCGCGTCAGAATCCGGGACGGTTTTGACAGTAAAAATGTTTTTGGCCTGGATGCCTGGGATGGCAGGCACGACTGCCCCTGCACCGGGAGCAAGAATGAGTTTGTCGTAACCCACATCGAATACCTCATTAGACTCCAAATTTTTCACCTTCACCATTTGCTCAGGCCGGTGAATAGACAACACCACATGCCGAATCTTTACCTCTACCCGAAATCGCTTCCAAAACTTTTCCGGCGTTTGTAGTAGCAACTCATCGCGATC
>JAYWMS010000394.1:0-11184 GCA_035873215.1 Nitrospirota bacterium
CTGTTGAGGAATTAGCCATCGAACGGGCAAAGCAACTGTTTGGATGTGAGCATGTGAATGTCCAACCGCATTCAGGTTCCACGGCCAACATGGCCGCCTACCTCTCAGTCCTGAAGCCGGGCGATACGATTTTAGGTATGGACCTCGCGCAGGGGGGGCACTTAACCCACGGGCACAAGGTCAATTTTTCCGGTAAGTTGTTTCAGTCTTTTTCTTACGGTGTCGACCGGACGACGGAACGAATTGACTATGACGAAATCCAGCGAATAGCCGAAGAATGTCGACCGCGCATGTTAATCGTCGGGGCCAGTGCCTATTCATGCACCCTTGATTTTCCGAGATGTCAGGAAATTGCAAAATCTGTTGGCACCTATTTAATGGTGGACATTGCGCATATTTCTGGTTTGGTGGCGACGGGCTTACACCCGAGCCCTGTGCCGTATGCAGATTTTGTCACGACCACGACGCATAAGACGTTGCGGGGGCCACGATCTGGTATGGTGATGTGCAAAGCCGAACATGCCAAGGCTGTGGATAAAACAATTTTTCCAGGTTTGCAGGGTGGTCCGCTTATGCACGTGATTGCGGCAAAAGCGGTGGCTTTTAAAGAAGCACTGTCTCCTGAATTTACGGTCTATCAGAAACAGGTTGTCGCCAATGCCCAAACCTTGGCACAGGAATTCCTGAAGCGCGGATATCATGTGGTGTCTGGAGGAACGGATACGCATTTGTTCCTGCTGAATCTGTCCTCAAAGGATGTCACGGGAAGGGATGCCGAAGCGGCATTAGATGCATCAGGGATCATCGTGAATAAGAATGCGGTGCCGTATGATGAACGGCCTCCTGCGGTCGCAAGCGGTATTCGCATCGGGACGCCGATTGTCTCGACGCGTGGCATGGGACAGAAAGAAATGGTGCAAATCGTCGACTGGATGGATCACGTACTCCAACATCCCCATGATAAGCGTGTCCATCGTCAGGTGGCCAAAGACGTCAAGACGTTATGTGCCGGCTTCCCGATATTTCATACCTACGAATCGACGTCAGTCTGATCCCGGATAACATTTTCATGTCACCCTAATGTGTGATGATCTGCTTCTCTATGCAAGCAAATGGGAAGGAACGTCCATTTAATCCATGTGGTGAGTTATCCATTGTACCGAACCTGGTATCGGTTCAGGGGAAATTCATGAACCAGAGAAGCGATGACCTATAAGGATTTCTCGTGTGAAGTGTCCGTTTTGTAGTTTAATTGATGATAAGGTCATTGACTCTCGTACTGCGCGCGAGGGCGAAGTCATTCGGCGTCGCCGTGAATGCTTGGGATGTAAACGTCGCTTTACGACCTATGAGCGGATCGAAGAAAACTTGCCCATGGTAGTGAAAAAAGATAATCGTCGGGAAGTCTTCGATCGCATGAAAATTATGGCCGGACTGAAAAAAGCTTGTGAAAAACGGCCGGTCAGTAGCGCAGAACTAGCCGCAGCGGTAGACCGCATTGAAAAACGGATTCAAGATAGGGGTGAATCTGAAATGCCGGGGAGAACAATAGGCGAAGAAGTCATGCGGGAGCTGCATCAATTGGATCAAGTCGCCTATGTCCGGTTTGCCTCTGTCTATCGGGAGTTTAAGGACATCGATCAGTTTATGGAAACCATCAAGTCGTTAGCCCAGGAACGCGGGGGCTTTTCGTAGAAGGTTGGAAAAGCATGTCCTGAGCCTGGTCGAAGGGGCCGCCAGCAGCGTTCTCGGCCCTTTGTCGCGCTCAGGTACTCCTTGTACGCTCCGCGCGTCAAAGCGCCTGCGGACTTGCCTGTGGAAAAGGGCGTCTTGGTGCCCTTGGGTTTGGGTGGGTGGCAAAGCGTTCCTTTTTGAACATTCTACTAACCCTTTAATGCAATCAAGTTAATTTTTGTACCGCAGGGCTTTAGGAAATTCTCAGATTTTCTTAACCTGCTGGCAATACGATCGACTGACGTATGGCGACCTCGGTTCGCTCATCAAGCCGTCAAAGACAGACCCCTCGGGCGCAGCCCCTTCCCAAACCTCGTCCAACACCTAAGCAGAAAGTACCGAGTCCTACCCAGGTCGCCATTATTGGCGGCGGACGAGGCGGAAAAGCTCTTCTAGAAATTTTTGCGCAAGATCCGTTAGCCCGTATTATCGGGTTAGCGGAAATCAAGCCTCGTACCTCCGGAACCAAACTGGCTGGGATCTTGGGTGTGCCAGTCATACGTGACTATCGGGACCTGTTGAAGTTAAAAGATCTCGATTTAATCATTGATGTGACAGGGAATCCGAAAGTGGGACAAGCCCTGCATAAAGTGCGACGCCCGCATTTAGCTATTATTGGGGGTGCGAGTGCCAAGTTCATGTGGCAACTGATTGATGCCCGCATCCGGGCGACCGCGGAGATTGAAAAGACGCTCAAGCAGTATCAGTCGTTGTTTCGACGGTACGTCAAAGAGGCAGCGGAAAGCGCCGTGGACGAAGAACGCACGCGAATTGCCTGTGAGATCCACGATGGTCTGGTCCAAACACTGGTTGGCGTCAGTTTCAAAATGGAGCGATCGGGAGAGTTAGTTCATCAAGATCCCGCGAAATGTTTAGATCTGATGCAAGAGACGAAACAGCAGTTGAAGCACGGCATTCAAGAAGCTCGACAAGTCGTTATTAACTTTCGTCCCGGGAAATATGAGCGGTTGGATTTGCGGTTAGCCTTGTCGAATTTTTTGAGGTCCTACGAAATCCGGAATCGCGTGAGGGTGGTCTTTACGCATGAAGGCGATGACTCGACCCTGGCGGCCAAAACGAAAGTATTTTTGTTCCGGATCATTCAGGAGGCGTCAAATAATGCTTACGAGCATGCGAACGCGACGGAATTGTTCGTGAACTTGGGGGTCAACCATGCTATGCTGACGGCGACTGTTCGGGATAATGGATCGGGTTTTGATGCCCAGGCTGTGTCCACTGATCCGGAAAAGTGGGATCACTTTGGGCTACGGGGAATGAAAGAGCGGGCCAAATTGTTAGGCGGAGAGGCCCGGTGGGAATCAGTCAAGGGCAAGGGCACGACCGTGATCATCACGATCCCCCTGGCAAAAAAAGGAGTCACCCCGAAATGGATAAAAAAATTAAAGTCTTGATTGTGGATGACCATCGTATCGTGCGAGAGGGTCTATCGGCTATTCTTGAAACGAAAGAGGAAATTGAGATTGTCGGCGAAGCGGGAGATGGTGGGGAAGCGGTTGAAAAAGCCCGCCAATTGTTGCCTGACGTGATTGTGATGGATGTCAGCATGCCCGGAATGACCGGTGTGGAAGCCACGCGAATCATAAAACGCGAAATGCCGCATATCGGCATTATTGCGCTAACGATGTATGAAGATCAGCAGTATATTTTTGATTTGGTACGGGCTGGGGCCACTGGGTACTTATTAAAAGATTCTGATTCCACAGAGATTGTCGCGGCGATTCGGGCAGTTTTCAAAGGCGAGTCTCTCATTCATCCGTCAGTGGCGAGCAAGATTTTGGCTGAGTTTTCCTTGCTGGCAGAAGGGAAGGGGAGAAAAAAATCATTCCTCGAACATGATTTGACCGAACGTGAAGTGACCGTGTTGCGATTAGTCGCGGATGGGAAGACCAATAAAGAAATCGCCAATGTCTTGGATCTCAGTGAAAAAACAGTCAAAAATCATGTGCGAAATATTTTTCACAAATTGCATGTCTATGATCGTACGGCAGCAGCCATTCTGGCCATTCGCAAAGGCATCATCGAATTAGAGCCACATCCATAATTTCAGCAATATTCACCGAAAGAATCGTTTTTCACAATGGTTCTAACCTTATTGTCATTGTCTGTGCAGGCAGCCCTTCAAGCCACTCCGGTCCATACAAACGTGAAGTTTCTCAGTAGACAGAATATGCTCTCGGTTGCGAGGTCTTTCCTCTGAGTGGTAGCATACCTCTTTGATATTCAAGGAAGGAGCGTTGGTCTCATGGCGAATGTCACATTACTCATATCCGCAAGCTGCCAAGCCTGTCCGAGCGCGAAAAGTTTGTGGAAAGGGCTTCGCGTGAAACATAGTTTTAGTTATCGCGAAATCGATATTGGTTCTGCTGATGGACAAGAGTTGGCTGATCGACATTCAGTGCGAGCGGTTCCTGCAACGATTATTAATGGGAAATTAACATTCGTCGGCGTGCCAAGTCGTCAAAGTGCTGAAGCAGCCCTTGCCCTAAGAAGAGGCTAAACCCTGAGGTCCTGCCCATGTGCGCTTCGCAGCTTCCGTTTGGAATGGACGAGGATGAGTGTGAAGTAGAATTACCCGTCATTCCAAGAATGGAAACCGGTCCAGGTCCGGATTGCCCGTTCTGTGGAGAACCCATGAAGCTTATCGATGCGGAATGGGGCTGTCCAGATTGCAATGGGGAATCGATTGGACCGGAAACAGGGTGATGGTTGGGTCCTTTGAAAACCTCCTTGTCATGGAATTTCTTGGGCCTCCGGTCGTGGGTATAGTGGTCGTTTCCTCCTTCCCTCATGGTCGATATTCTTACCGGGTTACCCCATCCTGATTTAGAGCAAGCTCTCGTTCAACGAATTCAACAATACAAAACAGCCGATCCCTTTGCCTCTCTCCTGATCCTTGTCCCCTCAGAATTTCTACGAACCCAGTTGGTCTGGCGATTGTGTGTAGAGCATGACCAACCGCTTTTCAATGTCCAGGTGCTGACATTTTTTCAGCTCGCACTCCGGCTTGCGCAAGAAAATGGTCAGGATGTCATCGCCAATCTGCGAACGGACTTCGTGTTTAAAGAATGCGTCCATCAGGTGCTTCGGCAAAGTCATGCCGCGTTGCCAAGTTTGCGGTCATTACGGGAAATTCCTGGTGCCTGGGCGGCCCTGTGGGCAACCATTAAAGATTTGAAGGATGGCACTGTCGACCCTGATGTGGCGCTCGATGCCTTAGGTCAAAGCGAAATCGCAGCACAGGTCAATCTTGAATCCCTCTTCCGCTTATCCAAACTCGTGCTTGACCGGAAGCGGGAATTTGGGATGCATGATGCGGATGATGTGGCCGGGCTTGCTGTGGATGCCGTGCCATCATCAACCTTTCTGAAAGCTCAAACCAATATTCTGTATTTCGGGTTTTACGATCTGACGCAAGTCCAATTGGATGTATTCAAATGCATTGCGCAGTGTTATCCCACGACATTGTTCTTTCCATTGATCCCGAGGCATGCGGCCTTTCGATTTGCACAACAATTTTTCGATCGACACCTCTGTGGCTTATTAACTGGTCCGTTGACACACGATCATTCCAGTACGAATGGCTTGGGACTGAGGCAACTTTTTGCGGTCGAGCAGGAGGTTGAAGATGACTCTGGTGCCCCCCTTGGCCCTGAATGCCAGATTGTTGAAGTCTCGGGTGTGGAAGATGAGATAGGATTTATCGCCAAGGCCATTCGGCAGCATGTTGAAGATCAGCAGGTGCCCTTTCATGACATCGCGGTGGTGGGTCGAACCTTATCAGGTTATTCCCACACACTGCCGCGAGTATTTGCCGAGCATGGCATCCCCCTGTATTCAACGATGTCGCGATCGCTCACCGAATGGCCACTGGTCAAACTGGCTATTCAATTATTGGATTTGAGGAATGGGAACTTTCGACGCGAGCAAGTCTTAGACGTCGTCTCCTCTCCGTTTTTTAATGTCACGGCCTTAAATGATGAAGATCAAGATTTGCCATCTGATCAATGGGATGTCATCACGCGGACATTGGGCATTCAGAAAGGAATCCATGAATGGGAGCGATTGCAATCGTGTCTGGAGAATGCGGGCTCGACTGATGGGGATGATCTAAAGGATTTCGGAGGATCACGGACTCAGCTCGCCGCGCTGTGGAAAGTTGTGTCAGCCCTTGTCGAGATGCTGCAAAACGTGCCGGAGCAAGCATCTCTTGAAACCTACGAAGCGCATGCGCAGCACGTCATCTCATACCTCATCAAGCCTTCCAGGTTCGTCGACCATCCGTCTCTTGTGTCAGACTTCGCTTTGTCCCGGCAAAGCGCGAGGGATCAGCCTGATGTGGATCAACAGGAAATCCTCGATGCCCTGAGCCAACGGCTTCAAGACTTGCGAGTGTTGTCTCCCCTCTGTGGCGAGGTGCCCTATTTAGAATTTATCTCCATGCTCAAACGCTTACTGGAGGAATCAATGGCGCCGCTGCATGAGAATACTCCAAAAGGTGAAGGGGTTTGGGTGCTTGATGCCATGGCGGCACGCGGTCTATCGTTTCGCGTACTGTTTGTCATGGGGCTGACAGAGAATGTCTTTCCCCGGCATATCCGGGAAGATGCATTTTTACGAGACGAGGTCCGGAGATGGACCAATGAAAGTTTGGGCTACAAAGTACCCGAAAAATTGGCCGGCTACGACGAGGAAAAACTCTTATTTTACCTCCTTGTGAATTCTGCCTCGAAATTTCTCATATTGTTGTATCAGCGGTCGGATCAGTCGGGGCACCCGCAAATTCCATCCTCCTATCTTAATGACGTGCAACGGTGTTTGGGCTCGGTCTTGCCCGTGGTCGTGCCTAGGCAACTGAGCCAGAAATGTATTGCATTGAGGCAATATGAGACGCGTCACCTGACACCACGAGAATTTAGAACCGCGTGGCTCCTAAAACGCCATAGGCCGACGGCGAGTTGGAAAGACGGTTATGCGATAGGGGATGTCCTTGAGCAGGGGATGACGTCCCTCCATGCGCAAGAAAGTCATCGTGATCAGTTAGGCCAATACGATGGAGTGACCGGGTTCCTCCCTTCCTTTTGGACCAAGCTGCAAGAAAAAGGGCTCTCTCCCACCGCGCTGGAAACCTATGCCAGATGCCCGTTTCAATATTTCGCGAAGCAAGTGCTCGGATTGCAGCCGTTGCCGATCGCTAATCACGACAATGAGCTTGAACCGAGGGAAGTGGGAAACTTGGCACATGAAGTGTTAACAGAATGTTTTCGAGCGTTGGCTGATCAAGAGTATTTCAGTAAACAGCCACAAAAAGGCATCGATTTTCACTCTCTTTTAATAAAGAGAGCAGAACCAATATTTGAGAAGTACGCGCGTACCCATGCTGTTGGCTATCCAGTCTTATGGGACATCCAACAACAGGCCGTAATCGAATTGCTGTACCAGGTCATACAAGATGATGTGGATGAGCTGGGTGAAGAATGGGCACCCGTCATGTTTGAAGAATCCATGAAAGCCACGTTGCCGGTCATGTTATCGGAAGGACCTCATGAATTGCCGATTACTGGGCGGGTGGATCGGATTGACTGGTCGGCGAAACGGCAAGTGTATCGTGTCATTGATTATAAGTTTACGGATTCTTCCTCACGAAAGGCGTCATCAACCAGTTTAGTATTGGATGTGGTGCGCGGGTCACGATTGCAACCACCGTTCTATTTGAAGCTTGCCGAAGCCATGATGCCAGAGCGACTTCGTGATCTTCATGGCGAAGAGGCTCCGGCACAAATGAACTGTGACAACGTGTGGTTCTATAGGATGTCGCCCAAAGTCTTGCCAAATGGGAAGGCACTCACGCGTGTGTCGTTTCCCGGCGATGCCTGGTCATCTACCTTGAAATTGTCATTGGAGAAAACGATAAATGGCTTTGTCGATGGTATCCAACGCGGTCATTTTTTTATCACACCAGGACCTCAATGTGGATGGTGTGAGTACCGTATGGCCTGTCATCGAACGCATCAACTGAGTGCTTGGCGTGCCCGTGTCGATCAGGCGCTGATCCAACCCCATCGTCGCTTGCGGCAACAGAAGCTCCCAGCCAATGCTGTTTCCAAACAGTCGACCAATCCATGAGAAACGATAAAAAAAAAGGACTGCACTAACCGTGTCATTTCCCGATCAGGCTGTTCGAGAGCGGGCTGCCACAGCCGCGGATTGTAACCTTGTTGTGAATGCTGGGGCGGGCACCGGAAAAACCACGTTGCTGGTTGATCGATTTCTTCACCTGTTGTTCCGAAACGATCGAGCATTGCCTCTCAGTCAGATCGTGGCACTCACCTTCACGAATAAAGCGGCGCGGGAGATGAAAATACGTCTGCGCAGTCGGCTCGTTGCTATGCGGGAGGTGGGGCGTTCCGGAACGCAAGCAAAGACCGTAAGCCAATATGACGAAAACTTCGTGAAAGATCTTCAAGGGCAATATGGTCTGAGCCGTGAACGTGTGGCTGAAATGGCCGATCACACCATTCAAGAATTTGAACGGGCTCAGATTGTCACGATTCATGGATTTGCCGCCCACCTGTTACGGTTGTTTCCAATAGAAGGACAGGTTGACCCGTCGTTTCAAGAAGATGAAGGCTCTCGATTGCGTCAGCATTTTGAGGAACAGTGGACCGACTGGTTGGAGCAGGAACTTGGACCACTAGGACAACACCACGATCTGTGGAGGCAGGTTTTGGCGCAAGCCAAGCTTAGTGAAGTCGAAGCCTTGGCCTGGACGTTCATGGACGAGTTATTCCCGTTACCAGAACCTCCTTGGCCAGCCATGCCCCAGGGAGAGCCGCCTATTCTGAAACGGTGGCTCATAGGCCTGGCCGATGATGCAAGAAGGCTGCGGCAAGCTTCATCCAAATCCGGGACGATTGAGCAGATGTTGGAAGTGGCCGCCGCCCGTCTGGCAGAACTGAGTCATTCCACCGGTGAGTCTGTATCGAATAACTCGACGGGCCGTGAATCTTTGGATCGGTCAGTGCCTCCTATCACGACCACCTGGTCTAAAGAGGAGTACGATCAAGCCAAAACGATTTTACAGATTGCGCGGGCCACGTACGGGCCGGAGACGGTCATCCTCGGATCATTCGTGTCCCGGCTTATTCCATTTATTGCGGATTGCCGTCAACGCTTTGTGGAAAGCGGATGGGTCTCATTCAGTGGATTATTGACTCGGGCACGGACGCTGTTGCGAGAACATCCCGACGTACGACGAGAAGTGAAAGCGCACATTGGCGCGTTATTGGTGGATGAATTCCAAGATACCGACCCGGTCCAGTATGAATTGATTCTCTTCTTGGCTGAGGCTCGTGGGCAAGAAGCTCGGGATTGGCGATCCGTGCAGCTCGAACCGGGAAAGCTGTTTATCGTGGGCGATCCAAAGCAATCCATCTATGCGTTTCGCCGGGCAGATATCGAAGCATATGACGTCGTGATTCAAGATTGCGTGTTGGGGGGAAGTGCCCCTAGTGAACAGCACAGTTTGCAATGCAACTTCCGGAGTCATGCGGATCTGTTAGCGCCGATCAATGCCTGTTTTACTCGGCTCTTTCCCCTGCAGGCCATGAAAGGATTGCAACCACAATATGAGGCACTGCTGACCTCAGAGTCTCAAGGGCCGACCCTACCCCATGAACGCATGGAAGTACGTCTCGTTGTTCCTGCCACTGCAGAAGCCAACGCGGATCAAGCCACGCGAGATGAAGCGGAAGCCTTGGCTCGATGGCTAAAAGAAGAAGTCATCAACCTGCAGGAGATCCGCGTGAATGGTGCGCCGGTCAGAATCAAGCCTCGTCATGTTGCCGTCTTATTGAGAACCTTGACACAGATGCGGGTGTACCTGGAAGCCTTTCGCCGATATGACCTGGCATATCTTACGGAGGGAGAAAAACATTTTTTTGAACGGCAGGAAGTTCGTGATTGTCTGTGTATCCTCCGCGTTCTCGCTACTCCCCATGATCGGATCGCCCTCGTGGGGGTCCTGCGTTCACCCGTCGGTGGCTGTTCTGATGTACGGATTGCCCAATTGTTTCATGAAGGGTGCTGGAAATTTTGGGAACATGCGGATGATTCACAGGGTCTACCGGCAGTCTATCCGATCCTTCGTGAATTACGTCAGCTGGTTCTCATAGTCCCGGTTGGAGAAATCATGGACATCATCTTTCAAAAGTTGCCTATTCTGGAGTTGGCAGCGGCGACTCTCGATGGAGAACAGGCCGTGGCGAATATCTTGAAGTTGCGTGATATGGTCCAGGAATTGGGGGTGGACTCGGACCTGACATTTAGAGCTCTCGTTGAACAGCTGCTGGAATGGGTACAGGATGAAAAATCAGAGGCGGAAGCGTCCTTAAGCGAAGCCGTGGAAGAAGATGAAGGAGCCGAGGGCGCGATTCGTGTCCTGAACATTCACAAGGCAAAAGGTTTGGAGTTTCCCATGGTGGTTGTGGCCGGGTTGCACCAAGGCACTGGCACCGAAGCACAAAGTGATCGTGTGTGGGTGAGCCATGATTGGTTGACCGATCTTATCGGTTTTCGTATGGGTCACATGCGTTCCCTGAGTGGTCTATTTATGGAATCGAAACTGGCTGAGCGCATTCAAGCAGAACGGATTCGGTTATTTTATGTGGCCTTGACTCGAGCGCAACGCCGGTTGGTCCTCTCAGCCGGAGTGCCGCCTTCCGGATCATGGCGCAAAGGAAGCCTATTGGCATTGTTGGGAGAAGGGCTGGGAATTGATCTGGAAGAGCAGGTGATGAATCAGCAGGATCAGGTGAGCAGGAAGGTGTCGGTAGGCGAGAGCGACATACAACTTTCGGTAATTCAAGCAAAGGAACCACAAGAAGGACAGGTTGGATGGAAGTCCGTCGCATGGCAGGTGCCCGAAGAACCCGATCCCTCGCATCAAGCGATGTGGGTCAATCAACAACAGCAACTAGCCGATCATCAGCTCTCGCCGCTGTTCATGTCACCGACTACGATTATTCCTGCTGCCGATCAAAAGCCCAAACAAAGCAAAAATCAAAAGCTGTCTACGGTGAAATCCACAGATGGTGGGGAGAACCAGGCCTCAGTGACCAACGGGCGATTAGTGGGAATCGTGGCGCATCGAGTCTTGCAAGGATGGGACTTCCAAAAGGCCCCACATACATTGCCGGCATGGATTGAAACGTGTTGTGACCATGTTGATGCAACGGATAAACGAGGAATGGTGCCGGAACTACTTGACGACCTGCAGGCGGTATTCGCAAAATTTGTCAGATCCGAGCCCTATGAGAGATTATGCGAAGCGGACATTCTTGGCCGCGAAGTCCCCTTTGCGATATCCTGGCCTGTAGGGGTTTCGCAAATTCACCCTACGCGAGCGGGAGTCATGCAGGGCGTGATGGATCT
>JAYWMS010000181.1:0-1829 GCA_035873215.1 Nitrospirota bacterium
TTGGCAAATTGGGCTGGATAGACCAACTGGGGCGGCTGATTCCCAACTGAACCGGATAACCATTCCCCCATTGAACTGCAGCCCGTGAGTAAAAAGAGAAGAAGAACCACCATGAGACATGTTCCCGGAAAGGACAACTGGGCCTACGTAAAAACAGTAACCTGGGGGTCTCCTTAGCACAAGACTGCTCATATTCACCTTTCGGGAATGTTGAAAAAAGCCGCCAGCGGCGTTCTCGCCCGTTTGCCGTGCTCACGTACTGTGAGTACGCTCCGCTCGCCAAAAGGGCTGCGGCCTTGCTGGACGGACTTTTTTGACCATTCCCCTCGGCTGCTGGAATCGATTTCGCCTGGGCCTTTTGAGAACATGTGTGAGAGGTATTCAACAGGCACCTTCAATATTGAAACTACTTAACGTTACCCACTGAATTAGGGGGTACGGAATAGGCACGGAACCCAGTGTTCAGAGGGTTACAACCAGCAATCCAGGCCCTGCCGACGAGGGCCATTGCCCATATCGAGGTGCCTGTCGAAATAACAGATTGAGTCTCCTACCATAGATCGATACCCATCCTCATCTTTTTAGCCCAACCGCGATATATCTGAGGGTCCTGAGACCAACAAACATCATGGTCCATAACCCCACCGTAACATGACAAATTCATTAAGATCCTAACAAAAAATGCCGAAATCACCACAAGGACAATTGTCCCTATAAGGGAGGCACACGTGTGTCCACAAATTCGACTCGAGTGGTGTATCCAGATGACAGGATAACCAAACGGAGGGGTGTGCGAGAAATTTTTTGATTCGGTTCAGGGGGAACATGCAGGTCACGCGAGTAACAATTTTTTTCAACATCCTATGTTGGGTTTTGATAACGGGCGGGTGCGCGGTGGCGCCCCAAGTTCTCACTCAAGAAGAAATTACAACCCGTGTCACACAAGACCTTCAAAACCTGACGACAAACCAAGAGCCCATCAAGGGCCCCATTGATCTCTATGAAGCCATAGCACGGGCTCTTCAATACAACTTGGACACGAGGGTTGAGGTCATGAAAACCATGCTGGCGCATCAACAGTTGGACGTGTCCCACTACAACATGCTGCCACGTCTGGTCGCCAATGCTGTGTATGATGGACGCGATAAATTTAGTGGAGCCACCAGCCGCTCGTTACTCACCGGACAAACCTCCCTCGAACCTTCCACGTCTTCGGATTTACATGTCTTTACCACCGACCTGACATTGAGTTGGGATATTTTAGATTTTGGACTGTCATACGTTCGGGCTCAGCAGGCGGCTGATGATGTACTCATGGCTGAAGAAGTAAAACGACGAGTCGCAAATCGAGTGATTCGCGAGGTGCGAACGGCCTATTGGCGAGCCGTCATTGCCAAACGGGCGCTCCCCCGGCTGGGATATTTAGGAAGATGGGTGAGTAGGGCTCTAACCGCATCCAGGAAAGTGCTCGACCGCCGATTAAATTCCCCTTTGGCCTCACTTCAATATCAACGAGAGCTCCTGGCCACTCAACATGAAATTCAGAAGCTCTACCAAAAATTCGCCACGGCTCATCTCGATTTAGCGAGGTTAATGAACATCGTACCCGGAACCCCCTATGAACTGGTCAACCCCAAAGCGAAACTATCGATTCCTGAGTTCAACATCCACATGGCGAAGTTGGAAAAACAAGCATTGAGCAATCGACCGGAACTACGAACCATTGATTACCAGAAACGCATTAATGCGAAAGAGACCAAAGCCGCCATTCTAGAAATGCTCCCCAACCTTAACTTGAAAGTTGGGCCCAACTACAGCAGCAACAGCTT
>JAYWMS010000214.1:0-8587 GCA_035873215.1 Nitrospirota bacterium
ATTGAACGGATCGTGTACACGAGCACGATTGGTGCGATCGGGTTGCCGGAAGGTGGTGGTTTCGGAACTGAAGATACACCGATCTCTTTGTCTCAAATGGCGGGGGACTATAAGCGTTCGAAGTTTCTTGCTGAACAGGAAGTCCAAACACTCGCAAATGCTGGATTGCCGGTCGTCATTGTGAATCCATCGGCACCCGTTGGGGTTCATGATGTGAAGCCGACCCCAACCGGGCAGATTCTCTTGGATTTCATGAAGGGCCGCATGGCGGCGTATATCGAAACAGGCATGAATTTGATTGATGTGGAGGATGTCGCGATTGGTCATCTGCGTGCGATGGAGCGAGGACGCATTGGTGAACGCTATATTCTGGGAAACCGGAATGTCATGCTTCGGGAGTTGTTCGAAATCCTAAGTCCTTTAACGGGTGTAAAAGCCCCCACCGTCAAGTTGCCTCGTGGATTTGTGTTGCCCTTGGCGTATATCAATAAATGGATTGCTGATTATGTCACGCACAAAGCCCCGAGAATTCCTCTTGAGGGTGTGCGCATGGCGAGATACAAGATGCATTATGATTGTTCCAAGGCTATTCGGGAATTGGATCTTCCACAAACACCGGTCGAAGTGGCGTTGGAAAAGGCGGTGAGGTGGTTCCGAGACCATGGCTATGCTTAAGGAATGTTGAAAAAGACCATCAGCTGCGTTTTCGTTGCTCGAAGTTCTCGACGTACTTCTCAGTACGCTGAACATCTCACTGCCTGCGGCCTGGTTGAATGGCCTTTTTGAATATTCTTTTTTCTATTCAAACCATTAAGAGGAAAGATGAATTTCCCTTCATCTCATAGCAATCTTTAGGAAATCCTTTCAAAATGGATATCCCCATTCTTATTGTTAACACGCTTGTTCTTCGGCCGTACGTGTTCATTTTTCTGGCGATCTCCCTCTACTCGGCTTCACGGCTGTTGGGATGGAAGCGAACCTGCGTGTTTTTTGGGATCACTTGGTTGACGGCGTTGGTCTGTGAGTTTTCATCGACCCGGATCGGATTTCCATTTGGTGACTATTTTTATAGTGCATCCACGGTAGGGCAGGAGCTCTATCTCTTCAATGTCCCCTTCATGGATTCTCTCTCCTTCACCTTTTTACTCTATGCCAGTTACTGCTTGGCGTTACTGTTTGTGTTGCCATTCGCCTCTGGTTCTCAGCTATCTCGCTGGACTTTTATCTGGAACCGAACGTTATCGTGGCCTGTGATTTTCTTAACCTGTTTGTTTTTTATGTTTATTGACATTGTGATTGACCCTGTCGCACTTCGTGGAGATCGGTGGTTCTTGGGGTTGATCTATGGGTATCCGGAACCCGGGCTGTATTTCGGGGTCCCGATGGCTAATTTCCTGGGTTGGTTCGTGGTCGGTTTTCTGGCTATGACCGGGTACCGGCTGGTTGATCATTGGTGGACGTCTCTGCCTCCTTGTCCTTCCTCAATGTCAGCGGGCAACCTTTTATTGGGTTGCGGACTCTACTATGGGGTATTGATTTTTAACTTGACCATGACTTTTTGGATTGGAGAACGACTGCTGGGTATGACGGGCATTTTTCTGTATGTTCCGATTACCGTACTCGCTATTTGGAAATTGCAGGGGTGGTTGCCACAACCGTCTTTCGACCGTGAATAGGCATTGGCTCTCGCCGCACAAAAATTTCGGGATCAACCCATGGCGTCAGTCGGGTCTTGCTTGTATGATACATGCGGGGCCGGTAAGATGAATCGGTGGAGAAAGCGCCATTTTTGGTTCAGGTGTCTTTTCGATCCTACGCCATAGGAAATACATAAATTTCATTAGGGATATAGCTCATGCGAGGGTTTGTTCTTCGTTTGGTGGTCACTGGCATCGCCGTATTGGCTGCGAGTGAAATCGTGCCAGGGATCAGGATTGATTCGTTCGCATCAGGTCTGGTGGGAGTGGTTGTGTTGGCTATCCTGAATGCCCTTGTCCGACCAATCCTCTATCTTCTGTCCGCTCCATTTATTCTGGTGACATTGGGGCTCTTTATGGTTGTCATTAATGCCTTGATGTTGGAGCTCGCGTCGACGTTTGTCTCAGGTTTCCATGTCGCGGGTTTTTGGTCCGCGGTGGGAGGCGCAATCCTGATTAGCTTTGTCAGTGGTCTGATGAATCTCATGGTTTCCGAACAGGGTCGCGTGGATATGGTGATGACATCGCCCCGAGAAAGAAAGATTCGCCACATCAATTGAAATCGTTCATGTCAGGTCGTTAGAATCCGCCACACCTATAATTGTTGTTGAACGTTTCTACTATTTCAGTCCAGAAAGAATGTTGAATTCCCTATGCCTCCTTCTAAGCAGACGACACTTCAACGGATATTGACCACAACGGTCAATGAATTGGTAGGAGATGCGCTCGTGGCTATCCAAAGCCAAGAGAATGGTCCGTTGGTCTCGCAGGTATCTCGTGGGTTTACCGAGCGCGAAGTGCGAGCGGTGCTTCGCGCGCTTTCTAGTGGTGATTGGTTGAATAGCAAGGTGTCGACATCCGGCAATGCCAATGATCCCAAAGGTGCGCTTCGTTTTCGCTTGGTCACACCAGGGTCCAAAAGTTTGTTGGCTGTACCGTTGAAGGATGGGAATCAACCATATGGTGCGTTGGTCCTGGGCAAAAAGGAACGGAGTGTATTCGGTAAGCGTGAGCGAAGTTCCATTGAGACGGTGAATAAGACGATCACGGATCAATTACGTGAAGCCCAGCTCTTTGATCCCTCGATTATTCTCGGACGGCCAAAGGTTTCTGGAGAACCGCTTCCGTTACCCGTCCAGGATGTGGCTACTCGATCTTTTGCGTCAGGGGCCATTCAAGAGCGCCTATCCGCTATCCTGAAGGATGGGCAAGGCCAGGTTCCTTTTGATCGGGCTTGGGTGACCCTTTATGATCCCCTGGCTGCGTCATTGGAAATCCTGGCAAGTGTCGCCGGACACAAGAAAGAGTTGCTGCCTGGACAACATGTCTCGTTCAATGATTCGGCTTCCGGTTGGGTTGTGCGTCATCGCAAGGCACGAATTGATCAGAATTTAGCGTCCACCCAGGGTCGCTTCCAGGATTATAAACAACTGTATCGCGATCGCTTTCGATGCACCGTGATTGTGCCTTTTTTCATCCAGGGGAGAGTGGCCGGAACGGTGACCCTGGCTTCAAAAACGGCTGGACAATATGAATCAGCTGAAACAGGTATGCGACAATTAGACCCGGCCACAACCCAGATCGTTGCGCTGTTTGAGGATCCTAAAAACAATCTTTCCTTATTTTCGGTTCCTGAAGTGCCTGGACAACCAAAGACCGGGGAAGCCGAGCCCAAGCCACATGAACCGATCGTCCGTCGAGAAGAACGTCAAGCGGCGCTGACCGAAGTGAGTTCGTTTCTTACCAAGGAAATTCGTGAGCCGATGGGATCGATTCGGGCTCAATTGGAAGACATCACTGGTGAAGGCACGCTCGAATTTGAAGCGCAAACCCGGGTGGAAGCTGCCATGCGAGATCTGATTCGCATGGAAAGTCTCTTGCACGATGTTCTGGATTTTGCGAAACCGTTGGAGCTTGATCGTCAGTTGTGCCGAGTGTCCGTATTTTTCGACGAAGTCCTGGCCTTAGTGATGACCGATTTAAAGGCGAGTCGTATTGAGGTAACGAAGACCATTCCTGTACGCCTTCCTCAGGTGCGATGGGATCGAGATAAAATGCAGCATGTCTTTCTCAGCATCTTAAAAAATGCGCTGGACGCGATGTCCCCGGGGGGGCATCTGCAAATTACGGTGTCGCAGACTCGAGGTCGTCAACCGGAAATGGTGATCCGGGTACACAATGATGGTGTCTCCATCCCGGAGGATCTCGTCGAAAAGGTCTTCGAACCGTATTTTACCACCAAATGTTCAGGGACAGGTTTGGGTTTGGCTATGGTAAAAAAGATTGTCGAAGAGCATCAAGGACATATTGCCATCGAAAGTCATTCGGAAAAGGGCACGACGGTGACATTGAAGGTGCCTGCGCTTCGTCCGCGGGTGCCTTACCGTCAAAGAAGCCCAGGCCGTCGCCCCTCTAAAAGTTCATCGTAAAAAGAGGTCATCATACGCGAAACTCTTTGTTTTTCATTGCCTTGAACGACGGCTTGACACTCCCTGGGTAAAATGAATAAGATCCGACTTTATTTTTACAATTTTCTCGACAATTCACGGCTTTATCGGCAATAACCTGTTTTATAACAAAGGAGCGGACTTATGAATGGTATTCGCCTTCTTCTTGCTACCGTAGCGGGTACTGCCTTTTCAGTTTCAGTTGCATTTGCCAATCCAGGAATGTTACCCAATCATCCTGGGTACCCGGCTCAGGGAAAATCACCTGTAACGGGCCAACGTACAGCTAATGATCCAGGTCAGGGAAATGCCACAGGCGCAGCGACGTTGGCCATAGCTGCTATGTCTGGGGATGCAGGCTCTACGAACAACACGGCCGATCCCAACCGGATGCGGATTAAAAAGTCAACTGGCGCTGGTCGGTTGCCAGTAGTTGAAGGGCCTCTGAATAAGGTGGACATTAATCCTGCTGGTGCGAAATCGATTGTTATCAATCGGTAATTATTTCAGCCTCAATTGGTTGAGAGTAAAAGGGAGGTTGCCTGTTAGGCAGCCTCCTTTTTTTTGCCTGTTGAAGATGTGTCGAAACCGCCTGTCCTGAGTTCTTCGGACTTGCCCAGGATAAACTCCCTCGAAGGGGCCGCCAACGATGTTCTTCGCAAACGTCTATCCGTGACGGTAATCGGTGAACCGTCTTGATTCCAGATGCCTAGATCAAGAATCTATGAGTTCTTTCCCTGCTTCACGAATCACGAACTTGGTCCTATTCAGCAGCATATGAAAAAAGAGGGCTTGGGAAGTAAAGGAGGATAAGCATGCTCCTCCGATATGAAACAGAACTGGCAAGAAATCTGAAAGATAGGATTCGACGGGATGGGCCTATAACCTTTCGCGATTTCATGGAACAGGCGCTGTATGCGCCAGGAATGGGATTCTATGCGAAAGGGCCCAAGATCGGAACCAAGGATGGGACATTTAATACCAATGCTATGTTTCCCGCATATGCCTTGGCTCTAGCCCAAGCTATTGAATGCGCTGAAGCAAGACTTCAACGGCGTCTCCGAATCGTGGAATGTGGTGGGGGCACCGGCGAATTAGGTCAGAGAATTCTGTCTTATTTGTCGGACACACATGATTATGTCGTCATTGAATCTAGCCCCTCATTGCGGGAGCAGCAACATGCGCTGGGTTTGAGATCAGTTGCTTCGGCGTCTCTTCTAACTCCGGAGCCAACCTTCCTGTTTGGTAATGAAGTTCTTGATGCGCTACCTGTACATCGAGTAATGGGGACAGGTTGTCAAACGATTCAAGAACAGTACGTCGATCTTGATGAAAAAGGAGAATTCCTTGAGTTGTACAAGGAACCATCCAGTCCATTGCTGTCTGAACGCATGGATAAAGAAGGCCTCACTATCGGACGTGGTCACCTCGCAGAGATCTGCTTGGAGCTGGATTCTTTTCTCGCGGAGATGGCTGCTGTGGTATCTAGAGGATACGTTATCTTTATTGACTACGGCGACATGGCCAAGAATCTCTATCATTACTCCCGTCCCAATGGTTCCCTACGATGCTTTTATCAACAGGCGCAAGTATATGATCCCTTTAATGGTATTGGTGAGCAGGACATGACAGCAGATGTTGATTTTACAGCTGTACAATCGGCCGCAAAAGAAGCGGGTCTGCAGTGGGTTGGTCAACAATCGCAGGGTGAGTGGCTCCAATCTCTTAGGAAGGATGTTGGGCTGCCAGGGCACTCATTGCCGTCAACCCCTCAGAGCCACACTGACATTGAGCAGTTGACCAGTCCTTCAAGGCTTGGCAGTGCATTTGACGTGTTAGCATTCAAAACTGCCGGACTTCCGGATCCTCCCGGGTTTGATATCCAATAGGAAGGCGTTGAAAAAGTCTGAAAGCGGCCTTCCCTGATGGTTGTGATGAATAAATGATGATGGGCAAAAAGTTTCTTATCGACGGCCCGCTCTTTCTTCATCACACGTAACCCTTCAGTATTCCTTTGACATCTTTGCCCCTGGAAAAGAGCGTCTTGGTGCCCCTGAGTTCGGGTGGGGGAAATAATGGCCAATTTTGAAGCCCACCCCATTGTTTCTGATGGTCGCGCAGTAACACGGCCGCGAATGAACCCAGTGAAAATTCGAATAGGTCTACGAGCGGTCATAGTTCGTCATCCATTTTGTCAAAATCCCCAACACTCTGTCTGAATTTCCGACAAGATCCCACCTAATTGAAGGAGTTTTGCCTGCCCAGATTCGTCAGAGTGCCCCCCCTGGACTCAAGAGGCCTTGCATTTCGAAACAGGGGTTTTTATTGGTTATTTTATTCATTTCTTATTGGAACAACGGGAGGATTCACGAATTTTGTTAAAAAAGTTCGCCTAGGGACAAGACCTGGCATGCAGGATGCAAATTTGTGAAAGAGCATTTGAAACCAGAGCATGTTCTTTCAAGGAGGTTCTGTATGCGTTGCAATCGGTGCGAAGGATTAATGGTCGTTGAGGATTGCTTAGACATTAAAGGTAACAAGAACGAGTTTTGGATTAAGGCGTATCGGTGTATTGCATGTGGCAATCTTCTTGATCCCATGATTGCCCAACATCATGTGCATGGGCCTGCCGAAGTTCTTGAGCTGAAACGAAAACCAAATCGCAGGGCTCCTCGCACACCAGTTGCGCGACTTACAGCCTAGGAGACTGTCCGAGATTAGATTGATCAACTTTGGTTCTGCTGGATTTGGCCAGATTCTCCGATCATTTTTGTAGATTAGGGCCAACTATTCGCCTCAATCGATCGAAAAATCTGCCGTAACCCGACACGACCTCGAGACGATCCTTATTCAAGGAGAGCCTCCAAGAATGACATGACATGTCATTCTTGACCATGGGATGTTGACGATTTGGTGAATTCTACTTTAGCCATGCATCGGGATGTGCGGGAAGGAGGGACTACTCTGGAAGATCGTGGCCTATGCGTTTGGTGTCCTGGTCAAATCATATACCTTCTTCATTTTCTTTCAAACCCATAAGGGCCAACAGGGCGAATGGATCTCCCAGGTCGGAAGCTTGTTGAAATAAAGATCGGGCTTTGATTCGACTATCCGATTGGTCATTGTTGTCGTCTGCATAGGCGTACCCTAAGTGGACGAGCGCCGCCGAATAGCTGGGTTGAATATTAAGCGCTTCTTCATAGGCCATGATTGCCTGTTCTCGCTTTCCCTGAAACATGAGAGCCATGCCCAGTCCTAGATAGGCCTCGGCCAATTCTGTCTCATGTCGAAGGGCCTGACGATAGGCAGCTTCTGCAGCAAGGTAGTTGCCATCAAGGACAAATGTCCACCCCACCTTTGTATGCCAATTTGCTCCCAATGTCGTATTCGTCGTTGAAACTGAATAACTAAGATCTGGCAGTAAAAACTGCTGGGGTGTGTCAGGGAGGTTCGTAACCATCGGAGAGAAGCTTGTAGGTCGTGGCATAAATTCCTGAAGACTTTGAAAGATGGCCGCATCAGAGTAATTGCCTTGTTGGAGCATCTGATTATAGAGATGTGATGGTACGGGGTTTGTCGTTACTGTCATGCGCATGTCTTCCTGGCCGATGAGTGAGGAATCGGCACTCAAGGACTCTTTATGATTCAACGAGGAAGTCACTTGTGAACTGGTGCTTGAACAGGAGACAACGCTGACCAAGCCAGCCACTAGGCCGACTGCCTTCAATATGGGATGCCATGACCGGTGTCTGGATAGCCCCGTTTGCATGCCCTCTATCCCTTTCCCTTCTATCTCCATTCTTTCTCCTATTTCTGATTGAATTATCGGGCATCACATAGTGACCTTGAGGAACAGTTGCCCCTAGAATCCAGAGATGGACAAAGACCTAAACGAACGACGTTTATCGGTGCAGATGAATCGGGATATTGCGTTGGGAGAATTTTGGATTGAGACGTAGGGAGGTTTTGAAAAACCCTGTCCTCAATTATTCCGAAGGGTCCGCCCGTGGCATTCCCTGATGGTGTGAAAAGTCATGAGTGAAGGGTGATGGGTGGGAAATTTTCTTTTGACCTTCCACCCGTTATTCATTACCTATTGCTCTTTACGAAAATGGCCGGGCTGGCCTGGTCTTTTTGAAACACTTTCTCTTGGTTTTCAATATCAGAGTAGTACGGTACTGGGTGTAGTGGTCAAGTATTTTTGGACACCGGTTTAGGTGGTTGCCAGCGATGCTCCTGCATTTCCGGCGTGACATAGTCGTTGTAACTGTGCACGCGTTCCCGATTGTCATAGCTCATCACATACTCGCCGACGTCATGGATCGTTTCCTGGAACGAGCGATAGCCATGCCGAGGGATCCATTCTGTTTTCAGACTGCGGAATAACCGTTCCATCGGCGCATTGTCCCAACAATTGCCTTTGCGACTCATGCTTTGGCTGAT
>JAYWMS010000217.1:0-7056 GCA_035873215.1 Nitrospirota bacterium
TAAGGTTCCTGACACCTTTTTCTTTTCCAATTAATAAAGACATCGTCTTTCCTTTCTTTTACCTGAATCATTCCGTTCCCAGTTTATTACGATTAATTCCCCATATGCTAAAAGGGAATGTTCAAAAAAGTTCGTCCAGCAAGGCCGCAGCCATTTTGACGCGGGGAGCGTACATCAAGTACGTGAACACGGAAAAAGGGCGAGAACGCCGCTGGCGGCTTTTTTCAACATTCCCTAAAACTATTTTGGCACATACCTTGTTCCGGGCCACGCTTCTTCTATTTCCTTCGCTTGCTGCTGAGCAGAGAAGTGTTCCCACACGATGTGATTCACATCCTTTTCCGATGAAAATTCTTGGACTTCTGGATCTTCCCAACCAAGGTGACGAAGCTCCCCAGGCTTACAGGAATGGTCAATTCGTACGGACATATTTAGGATATCTGTCCGCCATAGCGCATATTGATTTGGAACCACGACACGAGGGGCACAGCCCAGACGCTTACTATAGTCTTCAATGGTTTCCTCTATGTTGTGTGTTGCAAGAGCGATATGGATTTTTAAGCTCACCTTTTCACCGCTTTCTTTTTGGTTTTGGAATGGTGAGCACATACTCGATACTTTCTTTCGCGTATTGTTGAATCGTCCTGCCTCCTCCTGCCACCCCACGGGGAAAGAGAACATAATCTTTTTTAATTGGACCTTTTGAAAAGTATCTCAGTGGGACAGCTTTCTTATCCTTTAACAGTCTTTCTTTGGTTTCCTCTGGAAGTTTCATCGCCAAACCTACCGGAGTTAACGATAAACACATTCTTTCATCCGCATACAGTGCAGCACCACTAAAAAAGTGTTTGCATTCAAGATGAATGTCTTGAGAACCATCCAATGTTGTCTTTTCAAGGAAAGCCGACAATTTCTCCAAATATTCTTTGGCCATTGGCTTTACCTACCATAAAACGCCAGCGGAAGCTTCCCAGGGGAGCTTGGGATCAATGCGTTAAATGTAGGCCTTTGTTATGTTATTGTCTTTATATTCTACGAGCGGTAATAGGCGCGAGTCTTCTAGCGCAGCCATTCGATGACCAATCCCGGTTAAGTACCCTTCAATCGATGCAAACTCCATAAACGCTTCCAAAGAACGTTGGCGAACCAACATTACGACATCCCAATGTTCGTCTTGGGGGCCAATTAAATATTTTCCCCCTTCCCCCAACAATACCAGTTCTCCTCCGCTTTTTTTCAGAAATGGTAATGTATGCTCGATATATTTCTGATAGGCCTCTCTTCCAGATATGTTCTCAGTTTGAGCCAATTCTGGAGTGCCAGAATAGTCGGCCACATCACGGAACCGTAAAAGATTGAGCATCACGACTTCTCCTGAAATATTGCGTGAGAACAGTTCCGCTCCTGATTCCTGCGTAGGCTCTAGGTACCGCTCAGTCATTGGGTGTTTTTTAGTCAGATTGGGAAACGCAATCAGTGTTAATCACTGTCTGACTTTTTCGTTGGTGGCCCTTCTTCAATTTGGAGGACTCCATTATCTGGTATAGATACTTCTCCGGCCCACACATCGAATTAGTTTCGTCATTCAGAAATGGAGTCTAGCCACGAAAATGGCGCCGTGCAAGCCAAGTCCGTGCTGTCTGGATGAGGAGAAGGAAAGGAGGTCTGCTGATCGCTCAGTTAAGCACAGAGGAAGGGACGGAAGAATTCACGATGAAGAGGGAATCATCCACCTAACGCTGCTTTTACGGTTTCACCAATCTCTGCTGGATTTCGAACTACCCTGACTCCTGCTGCTTCTAGAGCCGCCATTTTTTCAGTGGCGGTGCCTTTGCCGCCGGTGATGATGGCTCCTGCGTGCCCCATGCGGCGGCCTGGAGGTGCGGTGATCCCGGCAATAAACCCAATGACCGGTTTGGTTATTTCCTTTTTAATATAGGCTGCGGCTTTTTCTTCGGCGTCACCGCCAATTTCCCCGATCATGACAACCGCTTCGGTTTCGTCATCCCTCTCAAACATTTGCAGCAGATCGATGTAGCCCGTTCCGATTATCGGGTCGCCGCCAATCCCGACACAGGTTGATTCCCCAAGACCAAGGTTAGTCAGCTGATTGACTGCTTCGTATGTAAGGGTTCCACTACGGGAGATCACGCCCACCTTGCCTTTTTTATGAATGAAGCCCGGCATGATGCCAATCTTGCATTCGTCTGCGGTGATGATCCCTGGACAGTTGGGACCAATGAATCGCGTTTGGGTGCTTTGAAGCGCTCGCTTCACACGTACCATTTCATTGACGGGAATTCCTTCTGTGATACACACCACTAACCAGATGCCCGCATCAGCCGCTTCAAGAATGGCATCAGAGGCAAAGGGCGGCGGCACAAAAATCAACGACGTAGTGGCTTCGGTCTTTTTAACAGCATCACGCACGGTGTTAAAAACGGGAATGCCTTCCACTTCTTGCCCGGCTTTCCCGGGCGTCACACCGGCCACAATCTGTGTTCCATAGGCCTTACACTGGGTCGCATGAAATGACCCTTCTTTTCCGGTAATACCTTGGACCACCACTCGCGTTGACTTATTCACTAAGATACTCATTCGCCGTTCCTTCCCTTATTCTTTTTCTTTCACCCTTTTTCTTTCCTCGCTGACCTAACTGTCTCTCTCTGCGCGCATCCACCGAGCACTTTCTGAAGTGGGCGGTGTGCGAGCACAAGAGATGGTTAGGTCAGCCCCTTTTCTTTTTGCCCTTCATCGCCACAATCTTTTGCGCGGCTTCCCAAAGATCAGTGGCCACCTCGACTTTTAATCCTGACTCCTTTAGAAGTTTGCGTCCCTCTTCCGCATTAGTGCCTTGCAGGCGAACAACAACCGGCAATTTTATGCCTACCTCTTTTGAGGCTTCGATCACACCATTGGCAATACGTTCGCAACGAACGATACCACCAAAGATATTGATGAAAATCCCTTTAACTTTTTTATCTTTAAGCAAAATGCGAAATCCTGCGGCCACGGTTTCTTTCGTCGCACCGCCGCCAACATCTAAAAAGTTGGCGGGTTCCGCACCCGCTAATTTGATGACATCCATCGTGGCCATGGCTAGACCAGCACCATTGACCATGCACCCGATATCTCCATCCAACTTCACGTAGTTGAGATTGTGTTTCCCTGCTTCAATTTCAAGCGGTTCTTCTTCATGCAGATCACGGAAGGCTTGGACATCAGGATGTTTAAACAACGCGTTATCATCGAAGGATACTTTGCCGTCGAGTGCGATCAGCTTTTTATCCGTGGTAATCACCAACGGATTGATCTCCACCATTGACGCATTCTTCTCCATAAACAGACGATAGAGATTCCCCAGCAATTGAATAAAGGGATTGACCACCGCCTTTTCGATAGAGGGTAAGCCTAAGGCAAATGCGAGATTGCGCCCGTTATAGGATTGAAACCCCACAGCCGGATCAATCGTTTCTTGGATCACTTTCTCTGGGGTCTTCTCAGCCACTTCTTCGATTTCCATGCCGCCTTCTGTACTCGCAATGAAGGTTGGACATCCTGTATCGCGATCCACCAACAGGCTCAGGTACAACTCTTTGTCGATCCCTGCTCCTTCTTCTATCAGCAAGCGGCGGACTTTTCTACCTTTGGGTCCGGTCTGATGCGTCACCAGGGTTTTTCCAATAAGCTCTTGTGCCAACCCCGGTACTTCCTCTTTATTCTTGGTGATTTTTACTCCACCAGCTTTGCCCCGCCCACCCGCATGGATTTGGGCTTTGACTACATACACCGGGGTCTCAAGAGCAGCAGCCCATTTTTCAGCGGCACGGGCATTTTTTATTTCTTTGCCTTTTGGAACCGGAATCCCAAATTGGGCAAATAACTGTTTGGCCTGGAATTCGTGGATGTTCATCATTCTCCCTTCAAGACTGACTTTCTCTATCTCCCCTAACCCATCCTTACAAAGGAGGGGAACTCACCGTAACGCTATGGTTGCCTTGTATAGGCAGGTAGTACCATGGGTGAGGTAACCTGGCTGGTGACTCCGTGCTTTTTTGCTGCAGCACGAAATCGTGCTAAATGATCAAGCGTTAGTTTTCCTTGAGTTCCAGGTTTCGCCCTCGCCGCAGCAGTTAACCCAGATCGTTTCCCAAACACCATAAGATCTAATAGCGAATTGCCCATCAACCGATTGCGTCCGTGCAGTCCACCAGAGGTTTCACCAGCCACAAATAAATCCTTCACCGGCGTTTCACTATTGACGTCAATTTTCACGCCCCCATTTTGATAGTGGAGGGTAGGATAAATCAGAACCGGATCTTTTCGAATATCCACGCCATACCGCTCGTATTGACGAACCATTGCCGGGAAATGCTTATCCAACGTGCCTTCCCCATGCTCGGACTCGAGCAACGGTGTATCCAACCAGACACCCACACGACCGGTCGCCGTATTTACGCCACGACCTTCTTCGCACTCTCGAATGATGGATGACGACACCACGTCTCGTGTGTCCAACTCATTCACAAATCGTTCACCCTTTGCATTGACCAAATGTCCACCTTCTGACCGAATCCCCTCGGTCACGAGCTGCCCGACGAGTTGTTCAGGATACACCCCGCCGGAAGGATGATATTGAAACGTATCAATTTGTACGAGTGGCGCACCCATTCGATAGGCCAGTGCGAGACCATCACCCGTGGCACCATAATGATTGCTGGTGGGGAACCCTTGAATGTGCAATCGTCCGATGCCACCAGTCGCCAAAATCACCGTCTTCGCGGCTACGATCACAAACCGCTTGTTATCCAAATCCTGAAGCACGGCGCCGGTACAGGTCCCTTGTTCATCACTGAGCAATTCCACGGCTGCGGCAAACTCAAGAAGCTGGATTTTTTGGTTGAGCACTTCATCTTTTAGCACTCGCATGATCTCGAGGCCAGTGTAATCCGAGCAGGTGAGCAGCCGCTCTTTGGTACTGCCTCCACCTTTTTTGACATGCAAGTTGCCGTCGGCATCACGATCAAACAACACACCCAACTCCAACAACCACTTCGCAATCGACGGGCCCTCTTCCACCATCGTCTTCAGGAGGTCATGGTCATTTTTCATGTGACCGCCCTTGAGAGTATCGAGGAAATGCTGGACCGGCGAATCATTCGGGGCCACCGCAATTTGCATCCCACCTTGTGCCATCACGGAATTGGAATCGGCCAAACGCAATTTTGTCGCCAACAGCACTTTGGCACCCTCTGCATGAGCATGAAGCGCAGCGGCACATCCCGCGCCACCTCCCCCAACTACTAACACATCAACGGTATGATCAGGTCCTAATGGGAGATCGGTCGGGACTGGACTATCTCCTTCCAACACCGAGGCGAGTTCTCGAACGGTCAGATCCCCTTCGTTTGGACCAAACACCACGGGGCGATACGCAGCTTCACGATGATCGGGGTGATATTTTTTTATGAGCGTGTCACGCTCGGCAGGCGTCAACTTTGGAAAGGTGTGTGTGCGTCGAGCATCGCGTGATGTGTGGACAACGTTATGAAGAGCCTGAATGTCCATTTCTTAAAAACGTACTCCTACGACTTAATTGTCGCTGAGGTCTGCTGTAATTCTTCATCGGTCATCTTTAAGACACGATCCCAATCATCCTTGTACTGGCCCTCTTCAATGGCTTTAATTCGATCAGAGAGGCCGGGAGGTTTTTCCATTTCATGCACGGCATAGGCGCGACTGGCATATACCGCAACCAAGCTTGGCGCGATATCAGCGATGCACACCGGAGCACACATGCCGCACATCACACAATCCATAAACATTTCCGACACCGCTTTAAAATCACCAACGACGGCTTTCCAGACACCCTCTCGCACATCGATACTTTGAGGGCAGGCTTCAGTGCACGCATTGCAATTCCGGCACAAGGGCGCTTCCGGATACAGTTCAAACAAATCTTGCTTGGGATTTTCGAGTTGTTTCAAATCATACGTGGCTTTGCGTGCGGGAAACGGCGGGGCAAATGAAAAAGACATACCGTCTTCAACGGCATGCGAGCATGCCAGACATGTTTTGACTTTCGGGTCATCCTTCGTCCGATAATAGGTTCCACACGCGCCACAAAATCCGCCCAAACATCCCGCCCCTCGCGTCACTTCGTGGCCGGTATACCAAAGTGCCTTCATCAAGGTAATGCCAGCTGGAACTTGATGAGATTTTCCCGCAATATCCACCGTCACCATCTTGGGTTGCAGCGTATTCTCTTGGTTGATTGTGTTTTCTTTGTCGAAAGAGTCGGCAGTCATAAAAAAGACTGGGTGGCCTTCACGACAAAAGCCACCCATCCTTTCGATATCAATAGATTAATTCAACGCGTTTAAAGCCGAGCCTGCTTTAAACCATTTAATTTGTGGTTCAGTCATGCTGTGATTCGCTTGAATGGTAATTTCTTTCCCATCATTTTTATGAATCTTTACCAATATGGGCTTTCCCGGAGTTAAGCCACTGAGGCCTGTCACACTCACCCGGTCTTCTTGTTCAATCTGCTCATAATCGGAAGGGTGAGCAAATGTCATGGGAAGAATGCCCTGCTTCTTCAGGTTGGTTTCATGGATACGGGCAAAACTTTTGGTCAGGACGGCAAGTACACCAAGAAAGCGTGGGCACATGGCCGCATGTTCCCGGCTGCTGCCTTCGCCATAGTTTTCATCACCCACCACGAACGAGCCAATGCCTTTGCTTTTGAAATCCCTGGCGATTTGCGCAAAGGTCAAACCTGACTCTCCGGTCAACACATTGTTCCCTTTTCCGGCTTCGCTCGTAAAAGCATTATTGGCTCCAAGGAACATGTTGTCGCTAATCTTGTCCAGGTGCCCACGGAACTTCAGCCAAGGACCGGCAGGCGAAATATGATCGGTCGTGGTTTTGCCTTTGGTTTTAATCAACAACGGCAGATTCTCGAAATCTTTGCCATCCCATTTAGGAAAGGGCTGCAACAATTGGAGGCGTTCACTGGATGGTGGCAGGTCAACTTCCAATCCTTCTCCATTTTCT